>JAUWSB010000043.1 GCA_030610255.1 Bacteroidota bacterium | reverse complement strand
CCGTTTTTATTTGTATATGGTCTTAAAAAAGACAGCTATTCTTATAAAGAAAAAGCCCTGCAATTATTAGGGCAGGTGCCTGGTGAAAAAAACTCGATCATCCGGAAATGGCAGGAACTGGGATTAAAAACTTCAACAGCTTATACCACCCAATCATTATTGGAACTAAAAAATTATTATTGTAATGAAAAAAAGTGCCTGAATTGCCAGATAGGAAATATTTTGTTGAGAGGAACTTAGCTGTGAACGGTAACAATATTTTCTATCACCTTACCATAACCTCCTCACCATACGGGCTTCTTTACCTTTACCATAACCCAAAAATATTTTCTTAATCAGATTTATAATCTTTTTAAATTTAATTTACTATATTTGCATATATATTTCAGTGACTGTCTAAATTTCAAATAATTTCAATAAAATTCAATTAATAAATATTTTGGGGGGGAAAACAAACAGGAAACGGATTTTTTTTGCAGTTGTTTTGCTGATTATTCTATTATTTACAGGAACAACCGGTTATATGCTTATTGATGATTACCCGTTTATGGATTCATTATATATGACAATAATAACGGTTTCTTCGGTAGGATTTGGCGAGGTGCATGGACTTTCTGTAGCAGGAAAGGTTTTTACAAGTTTTTTAATCCTGTTTGGTTTGGGAACATTAGCTTATGTAATTTCAATAATTACATCAATTATTTTTGAAGGTCAACTGAATTATTTTATAAGAGGGTACAAAAAAATATCAAGAAGAAATAAAATGGAAAATCATGTAATAATTTGCGGATACGGACGCAACGGGCAACAAGCAGTTGAAGAACTAATTGCATATAAACATTCTTTTGTTGTTATTGAAGAAAGCCATGAATTGGTTCTCGATAATATGGATAAAAACATTCGTTTTATTGAAGGTAATGCAACCGAAGATGAAACATTGATAAAAGCAGGTTTAAAAACTGCAAAAGCACTGATTACCACTTTACCTAATGACACTGATAATTTATTTGTTGTCCTCACTGCCCGTTCATTAAATAAGGATATGACAATTATAAGCAGGGCTTCAAGCAAAAACTCTGAAAAAAAACTGAAAATTGCAGGTGTTTCAAATGTTGTGATGCCCGAAAAAGTAGGCGGAGCTCACATGGCTACACTTGTAACTTCTCCGGATGTCATTGAATTTTTAGAGCATGTATCCGTTCGCGGAGATGCACCGACCAACCTTGTAGAAATTATATGCAGTCAATTACCAAAAGAGCATCTTAACAAATCAATTTATGAAATCGGGGTTCGTAAAAAAACCGGAGCTAACATAATAGGGTTTAAAACTCCCGATGGTGAATATATTATCAATCCCACTCCTGACACTAAAGTTATCCCAAACTCAAAACTTTTCGTTTTAGGCACACCCGAACAGATTACTGAAATGAAAGAAATTTTCAGGGCAGTAACAAAGTAGAATGATGGGATACTGAAATGAAATTAATTTAAATTGATGGAAATTAATTGAAATTATTGGATTTTTAATTTAACTCGTAACCCGCAACAACTTATCTCTGCATCTCTGCGTTTAATTTTTTTTAACCATAAAACCACTTTCATTTTAGCTTTGCTTTAATATCAACAAGTGCAGCATTAGTACCAAAAACATTAATTATATCACCAATCCTCAGATAAGTATCTCCATGCGGAATATACATGCTGCTTCCCCGCCTGATAAGCATTAAAGTCCCATCTTTATGAAATGGGATTTCTTTAATCTGTAAGCCGTCAATATGCTTGCTTGTAACTGTAATTTCTTCAACCGTAAAGTTTTCAAAGGTCTCAACAAGGGAGTGATATGTAGTTGGTCTTACAATCAAATTTTCAATAGTGGTTGCAATTACCCTTGTAGCATCAAGAATTTCTACTTCAAGGCGTCGTAATGTTTGTTCAATAATTGAATTTCCGGATTTTGATATAATTTTTTCATGATTGAACTCACGCCTTAACAATTCGCAGATCTCAACATTTTTTTCATTTGAGGCGGTAAGAACAACTACATAGTTTGATGGTGATAATTTCAAACGCTCAAAAACCGACCTGTCTGTACCATCACCTAAAAATGTTTGAAATCCTTTTAAATGAAGTTCATTATATCTTTTTTTATTTTTCTCAACAATAATTGCTGATTTTCCATGCATTTTTAATCTTCTTGCCAAAAGAACTCCAGTGCTGCTTCCACCCACAATAACTGTTTTATCACCGGTAAAAATACTTTTCGGATTAAGATAATTATAAATAATTGGCGAAATAAAACAGGTTACAACTGCCATTATAATAAAACAAGCATTAATTCCGGGGCTGATTATTCCCAATTCAAGGCCAATAGTTGAAGCAGCAATTATCAAGCTTAATCTTGAAGCCATTAAAAAACCTCCGGAAATTGCTCTTTTAAAACCGAACAAACGCGACCAAAGCAAAGACGGAATAATTTTTACTGCAAATAAAGTAATTGTCAGAAAAATCAAGAAAACAAAAAGCGAATCGTCTAATTCACGCAAAGCTTCAGGATTGAAATTAGCACCAACCATAATAAAAAATATGGGAATAAAAAAGCCAAATCCCATTCCATCCAATTTAATAATCAGCAATGAACGATCTTTGTGAAGGAAAATTGAAAGAAGTAAACCACCTAAAAAAGCACCAAGTAAAATTACCTCTTTCCCTATAAACTGGGCAAGAACAACAAAAATAAGTATCAAAAGTATTGTACCTCTGATATTGATTTGAGAAGCAGCATGCGATAATTGATAGGATAATTTTCTATATACTTTAACTTTTGTCAACCGTATACCAATCCTGTAAAAAATAAAAAATACAAATAATAATGCCAGTATATATAAAAGCTCAATCTTAAACCCTTTACTGATAATAAAAGCAGTAATTGTAAACAAAACAATACTAAATATGTCGGCAACAGCGGCTGCAAGTATCATCATCTGCCCGAAACGGCTACCGATTTCAGCACGGTTCTTCAGTACGGGAAATATTATTCCAACCGAAGTTGTAACCATAACTAAGGCAAAATACCATGAATTTGTGAGCTTAACTATGCCTGATAAAAGCAAGGCACCTGAATATGATAAAATTAATGTTATCAAAAAAAACACAATCCCAACAAGTAAAGGATTTTTCAGGAACCGGGCATAAGTAATTCTTCTTCTCGGCATTGATGCAAGAATCTGGTCAACATCAATTTCAAGACCACTTAAAAACATTAAAAAAATAAATCCGGTTAAAGCTAAAAAATCAAGTATTTGAAGACTACCATCTGAAAACGAAGCTAAAAAGAACTGTCCAATAAAATATCCGACAATTATTTCAACAATAACCGTTGGTATTTTGCTTAAATTTAACAGCGACATTATCATAGGCACAAACCATGCTATTGCAACAATAATCAGCAAAGGAAGATAGTCGTAATCAAAGGATATATTTAATAATATGCCTGAGAATGAATTCATAAAATGCTGTTTTTTTATAAAATTAGTAAAAATTTTAGTACTATAATGTATTTGTGGGTAAATTATTTTTTTGTCTGATTTATTACAGCTGGATTTCTTCTTGGGATTTTGTTATTCATAATATGGATAGGAGTACCGGTACTTTTGTTCGTATTTAAAGCATCATGGAAAATTTCTGTTATATCTTTTACTAAAATTACCTGTTGGAATAATCTCAATTATTATACCAATATTAATATCAATATTATCGGGATTACTTATCTACACTCCTTTTAATGCAGTTTTTGGAAAAATTGACATTATAGGAATTTATCAAACCGAGTCGTTTATTGAAGCAATTTTTTTCTTCTTTTTCTGTATAATGATCTGGATTGGATTATTGAATCTAATTAACTGGTTTGCTTTGGATTCAGGTGATTTTACTAAAAAATGCTTGGAAGGTAATTACTGAACTCCCTTTTTTTCCATATTAATAAAATTTAGTAACTAATCAGTTTATTAATCAATTCCTATTCTCTCTCGAGCTATCGGGATTAAGGATAGATTTTATAAATGGTATCCAAATGACTGAAAGAAATCCGTATGGACGGACGCCTTATGATTGTATGGGTATAAAAGCTAAAATGAAAAGGCTAAAGGCTAAAGTGAAAAGGCTAAAGTTAAGAAGACTGAAATTATTAAAGGCTAAACCCTTATTTCCCTTAATTTCCTTTATTTCCCCTATTTCCCTCATTTCCCTTTGGAGGAATGCTACTTATTATCATCATTCCATTATTCCAGCATTCCAGCATTCCATGTAAAAATAATATACGATTATTATTCATCTAAATATGTTGTTTTATTAAGCCGCGAATTAGTTTTTTATTTTGATTTTTAAATTTTTTGCTATATTGCACCCCATTAATAACCAAAAATATAAATTATGAGAAAATTTATTTACATTATGTTGCTGTTTGCAATTGCAACGTGGTCTGCTCATGCAGGCGGTTATCAAGTTAGATTGCAAGGGCAGAAACAAACCGGAATTGGTCTCATTGGTACACCATTTAATTTTGGTGCAAGCAGTATGTTTTACAATCCGGGTGCTTTATCAATGATGAAAAATAAATATGATTTTTCACTTGGAGCAAGCTTTACAATGGGAAAGGCGGTTTTTCAGAAAGATGCCACTGATTATCAGGCAAAAACCGATAATCCTATAGGAACACCTTTTTACTTTTACGGCGCAGGAAAAATTACTGATAAATTAGCTGTCGGTTTAGGAGTTTATACCCCTTTTGGCACTTCAACCAAATGGGATGATGATTGGGCCGGTCAAATGCTTATTCAAAACATTTCTTTACAGGCAATTTATTATCAGATTACTGCATCATATCAAATCAATGAAAAAATCGGCATCGGAGCAGGAATTGTTTATGCAACCGGAAAAGTTAAATTAAATAAAGCATTGCCTTACAACAATTCCGAAGCAAATCTTGAAGGTAATACAGCTAACATTGGTTTTAATGTAGGCGTATATTTTAAACCAAATGATAAATTCAGTTTTGGTATTGATTATCGCTCAAAGATCATTATGAAAATGAAAGATGGTGATGCTACATTTACCGTTCCTTCTGCACTAAGCTCTAATCTTCCTAAAGATAATAAGTTTGATGCAGAACTTCCAATGCCTGCAAATTTAGATTTCGGCCTGGCATTTAATGTAAATGAAAAATTAACAATAGCTGCAGAAGTTAACTGGGTAATGTGGAGCACTTACGACTCATTGATATTTACATTTAAAGAAAGCGGAGATTTGTTAAATTCTGCCAATCCGCGTGAATATAAAGATAGCTGGATTATTCGTATTGGCGGTCAATATAAATTAAATGATAAACTTACATTCAGGGCTGGCGGTTACTATGACCCGACTCCTACAAATGAAAAATATTTCAATCCTGAAACAGTTAGCTTAAATACAATAGGACTTACATTAGGATTGTCATATCAGCCAATTGAAAATTTGAGTATTGACTTGTCTTATCTCCATCTTTTAGGACAAGAGGCAGAAAAAGCTTATGAACCTGATAATTTTTCAGGAACTTATAAAACTCAGACAGCAATTCCCGGAATTGGCATAAGTTATAGTTTTTAACCTTTAAAATTCTAAAAATATGAAATATAGATATTTAATATACATTTTATCATTAGCTATTCTTACAGCTTGTGAGCCGAAAATTGATGAATTTTCTCCATCAAAAGGAAGTGCAGATTTTACAACATACCTTGCATTTGGTAATTCCCTGACTGCCGGTTATGCCGACAATGCATTATACTCAGGTGGTCAGGAAAATTCGTATCCCAACATTCTTGCTACTCAATTTAAAACTGTTGGAATGCAGGGTGATTTCAAACAACCCTTAATGCCTACTAATAATGGTGTAGGGGTTGAATTAATATCAACCGGCTTGTTTTTTCACACAAAATATATATTAGGATATGCAACCGATTGCCTTGGTCAACAATCATTAGCGCCGGTTTTTGCAGATCCTGATGCCAGCCAAACAGATTTAATGAATCAACTAATTGCGCCAGTTGTTAACCAAGGACCATTTAATAACATCGGTGTACCCGGATTAAAATCTTATGAGGCACTATCAGCAATTTGCCAATTTAATCCTTATTATGCAAGGTTTAAATCGCCTGATGCTAACTTTGTATTAGAGGAAATTCCTAAAATTAATCCAACCTTCTTTACTTTATGGCTTGGAGCTAATGATGTTTTGCGTTATGCATCAGCAGGTGGAGCAAGTGATTCAATTACAAGTATGCCGTTATTCTCAAGCTCAATGGACGCAATTATTACCAGCTTAACCCAATATGGTACAAAAGGAGCAATTGCAACCATCCCACATATTACATCCTTTCCATTTTTTAATACTGTTCCATATAATGCAATTGTATTAACTGATCAAAGCCTTGTTGACGCACTGAATCTTGGATACGCACCTTACAATACCATTATGGAAGCAATGGGTCTGGAATACAGGATAAATTTCCAATTGGGAGCTAATCCGATGGTAATTGCCGACCCTACAATACCATTACCTGATTCGTTAGCAATGCTGAAAATGAGGCAAATTCAAAATACCGAATTAGTGCTGCTTTCAATTCCACATGATTCTTTAAAATGTGCATACTGGGGTAGCCAAATACCTGTTCCGGATCAATATATTTTAAGTGAATCTGAAATAGCTGCTGTATCCGATGCCATTAATAATTATAATATAAAAATTAAAGACCTTGCGAAATTGCATCCTGTAGCTTTGGTTGATATGAATACTTATCTTAATGAATTTGAATCCGGAATGGTTTTTGACGGTATAAATTTTAATGTGAAATTTATTGAGGGTGGATTATTCTCATTAGACGGTGTACACTTAAATAACAGAGGGTATGCACTTGTAGCAAATTATTTTATTAAAGATATTAACCGTACATTTAATGCAAACATTCCACAGGTAAATATTACTGATTATCCGGGAACTCAATTTCCGTAAAAAAACAGTTAAACTTTAACAGTTTAAATGGTTGATTGGATTTTAGATTTTAGAATTGTGATTTTAGATTTATTTTAAGTTTTATCATTATAACACATTGTTATGATTGATAAACAGAATAATAATTGAAGATTAACAATCAACATTTTAGGCTAAGGCTAATGAAAAAATTAATTTTCGCTACAAATAATCAGCATAAATTAGAAGAAGTAAGCCATCTTATTAAAGACAATTATAAAATTTTAAGTCTGAAAGATATTAACTGTTTTGAAGAAATACCCGAAACAAGTGATACAATAAAAGGAAATGCTTCTCAAAAATCACATTATATTTTTGATAAATTCGGGATTGATTGTTTTGCTGATGATACAGGACTGGAAATTGAAGCATTAGACGGAAAACCTGGAGTTTATTCCGCTCGATATGCCGGCGAAGAACATAATTTTGAAAAGAACATGAATAAAGTCCTTGCCGAGATGAACGGAATAACTAACCGTAAAGCAAGATTTAAAACCGTTATTTCTTTAATTCTCAATGGTGAAGAAAGATTTTTTGAAGGAATAATAAATGGTGTAATACTTACAGAAAAAAGAGGACAGGAAGGTTTTGGCTATGACCCGGTTTTTCAGCCAAACGGTTATGATTTAACGTTCGCTGAAATGCCTTTGGAAGAAAAAAATAAAATCAGTCATCGTGCTATTGCTGTACGAAATCTTGTTAATTATCTTAATAAACTTAGTGAATGAAGAATAGCGATTGGCGATTAGTGATTGAAAATCTGAAATTGTTGCGGGTTAATGGAAACCAGTAACCAGTGTATGTCAACCTATTGAAATTAATTTGTCTGGTTTATAATAATTATAATCTTTCAAACCATTTTGAGAAAAAGACATCATAAACAAAATGTTTAATACAATTTGTTTAAAAATAATTGATTTAGCTAACTGCTTATATAAAAATTTAAGTTTTGCTTTTTCTGTCCAGAGCATCTTCAATTGCCATTGTAATCAGTTGCCTGATTGATATCCCCATTACTTTTGCCTGCCGGGGTATAATACTGTCTTCCGTAAGTCCGGGAACCGTATTTACTTCAAGAAAATATAACAGCTCATCATGTAAAATATAATCAAAACGAACAAGTCCTGAACAATTGAGATTTTCATACAAATAAACAGAAGTTGTTTTACATTCTTTTTCAGTTTTTTCAGATATACGTGCGGGAGTTATCTCATCAGCCATACCCGGAGTGTATTTAGCATCATAATCAAAAAACTCCTTTTTACTTACTATTTCAGTAATTGGCAAAACATACACTTTACCTTTGGATTTTATAATACCACAGGTTATTTCGGTACCATCAATAAATTCTTCAACTATAACCTCATCATCTTCTTTAAAAGCAGTTTTAATTGCATCCTGCAGATTTTCCATTTTCTCAACTTTTGTAATACCAACACTTGACCCACCGCTGTTTGGTTTAACAAAACAGGGGAGTTTAATTTCATCAACAATTCCATCTGTTTTATATTTCTGATTTTTATATAAAAGAATAGACTTAGCGGTGTTAACACCTAATGAATAGACTATCCTGTTGCAAAAACTTTTATTAAAAGTCAAAGAACAGGTAGTTTGATCGCACGAAGTATAAGGAATGGCTAATAAATCAAAGTAACCCTGAAGTTTACCATCTTCGCCGGGAGTGCCGTGAATAGCAATAAAAACACAATCAAAAATAATTTTTTCGCCTTGAATTATAATAGAGAATTCATTTTTATCCACATCAAATCTGTTACCTTCTTTATCCAGGTAATACCAATCACTTCCTTTGATAACGATTATATAAGAATTATAAAGCTCTGTATCAAGATTTTTTTCAACTACAGAGCCGCTTTGAATCGAAATTTCATATTCACCTGAATTTCCTCCTGCAACTATGGCTATATTTTTTTTCATTCCGGAATTCTTGTTAATAAAATTATTACCAATCTTATGGCTCTATGTTAAATATTATGGGTTTTAATGAAGGCAAAAGTATAAAGATAAAATTAAATATTGTTATTATCTTTTTTTTGATAATTAATTTGTGTGCATTTATAATATTATTAAAAAAATTAACCACAAATTCCATTATTACAACATTCCATGACTCCAACAACTAAAAGAAATCCATATGGACATTCCATTATTCTGTTATTCCATCATTCCTCTAAAGGATTGCTTTTTGCACTTTCCATTTATATATTTACCTTTATTAAACCGATTGGTTACGAAATATATTATTTATATCTTTGCCGAAAAACAGGCAATAATCGTTTGTTTTTACAGTTATTATACCACTTATTGAAAATATCAAAATTAAATTAAGGGATAAATATACAAAAAATGGGGTTCTTTTATTTTCTTAAGAAAAAGAAATTTTATTTACACTTTACCATATCCATTTTATTAACAATATTTTTAATATGGATAGTATTAAAATCGCTTAATATTTTTACTTATCACGGCGAAATTTTAATTGTACCTGATTTTAACGGTTCAACTATAGAGGATATTGCTAATGAGAACTTACTAAATGAATTCAGATTTGTAATAATTGACTCAATATTCGACCCTAATAAAGAAAAGGGAACAATTGTAATGCAAGACCCCCTGCCCTATTCAAAAGTAAAAAAAAACCGGAAAATATATTTAACAATCATTGCAAAATTACCGGAAAAGGTAAGTATGCCGAATTTGGTGGACCTTAGCTTACGACAATCAATTGTATTGCTTGAAACCGTTGGACTTAAACTAAATAATCTTGATTATGAACCTAATTTTGCACAAAATGCAGTTTTAGAACAATTATATGATGGTGAAATTATCGAACCGAATACTTTAATTAAAAAAGGTTCAAAAATTGATTTAAAGGTTGGAAAAGGTGTAAATGTGACAAAATTTCCTGTTCCTTTTTTGATTGGAAAATATCAGAAAGAAGCAATCAGAACCATTCATTTAGCTTATTTTAATGTTGGAAAAGAATATTTTCTTGATGGAAATGATCCTTTACATTTAAGGATTTACAAACAGGAGCCATCATGGGACTCCGAAAAACTATTAACACAGGGTGATTACATAAATGTTTGGTATCGCTCGGATGAGCATTTTGATTTTAATGAATTGCTTGAAAGCTTAAAACCGGATACATTATCCGTTGATACAATTTTAATTGAGAGTGAAAATTTTGATAATTTTGATGACTAATCAGTATGTTGATGGGATAATATTATATGTTAATGTTTATATGTTATATGTTATATGTTATATGTTTCATTTTTTTATTTAATAACTAAATAACATATAACTTTTAACGTATAACTAAAAAAAACTCTTGTAAACTGAACAATTTTTTTAAATGAAAAAATACATATTTTCAATATTAATATTTACAATAATTACATTTATTGCTTCCTCGCAGGAAATAGTTACCGGTTTGCAGATAAACCCTGTAATTAAAAATACAATAAAAAACAAACAAATACCTGCAAGTTCTTTAAAATCAACAAAATTAAAAGAGATAACTCCAATATATTTACCCTTTTTTGACGATTTTAAATCTAAAGGTATCTTTCCTGATACAGCCCGCTGGATTGATAATTACGCTTATGTAAATTCCGATTTTCCTTTATTTTCAGCAAATATTGGAGCTGCAACTTTAGATGCTATTGATGAAACAGGTTCGCTTTATCCTGATGCAAGCGTATTCCCGTTTATTGCCGATCATCTTACATCAAAACCAATCCGACTTGATTCAGTATTCAACCCGGTGCAGGCAGCAATAAAAATTGAAGATTCATTATATTTCAGTTTTTATTATCAGCCGCAGGGACGGGCAAACGCACCCGAAGCACATGATTCTCTTGTCCTGGAATTTGGTTACTATTCAGGTGATTCTGTTTTTTCTTATGTTGATTCAATATGGATTACTCTAACCGAGACTTTATATCCGGGTGATTCAATTTTAAGACCTTGCGATTTACCAAATGATTCAATCTGGATTCCGATTTATGAAACACTTTATGCAGGATGGGAAATCCGTTTGCCTTGCGATTCGGTTTATATCCCTGAAATAGAATGGAACCGGATCTGGAGTTCACCAGGAATGACTCTTGACACATTCAAAGTAAAATATGGCACATATTGCAGACAGGTAATGATACCAATTACCGACAGTGCAACTTACTTTAGAAAAGATTTCCATTTCAGATTTTATAATTATGCAAGCCTTGCCAGTGATAATCTTCCAAGCTGGCGAAGCAATGTTGATGAATGGAATGTTGATTATGTTTATCTGAATATCAATCGTACGCAGGGAGATACTATTTACCGTGATGTCAGTTTTGTTGAACGCGCCCCATCAATGCTGCAAAAATACCAGTCAATGCCATATAATCAGTACCGAAAAAAACCAACAGTTGAAGTACGCGATACTCTACGGCTTTATATCACCAACTTAGATACAACAACTTTTAATACAAGTTATAAATATTACCTGACAAGCGAAGACGGAAGCTTCAGCCGTATCTATGATGGCGGCAACTGTAATTTACCTCCATTTTATAGTTTCGGTTATCAGAATTGTGAAAACTGCCCCAAGCATGCCTGCCCTGTCAATCATTTCTTATTTCCGTTAGGAGGTACAGACGATAGCGCAGCTTTTGAAATCAAACATGTGATACTGGGTGATATTACTGCTACAGATACAATTGGAGATACTATTTATTTCAATCAGAAATTTTATAATTATTATGCTTATGACGATGGCACTCCTGAGGAAGGCTACGGATTAACTCCTGCATATTCAAAATTAGCATACAGATTTCAGCTTAACGAGGCAGATACACTCAGGGCCGTTAAAATGTTTTTCAACCATACCCTGAATAATGCAAACGAACAATATTTTTATTTAACTGTTTGGAAAGATAATAACGGACTACCGGGCGAAGTAATATATAGCAGTTATAGTATAAAGCCTGTGTTTGAAGATAGCTTATACGAATTTCATACTTACTATCTTGATTCAATAGTTCCGGTAAGCGGCATTTTTTATGTTGGATGGATACAAACAACCGATGATAATCTTAATATCGGGTTGGATAGATATAATAATGCACGGGAAAATATTTTTTATAACACTTCAGGTGAATGGATGGGTTCACTTGTAGAAGGTTCACTACTCATAAGACCGGTTCTTGGTAAAAAAATTCACGATTATCCTGTTCCTCCGGTTAAAAGCTCCAATACACTTATTATCCAGCCAAATCCTGCAAAATCAGCTTATTTTGTTAAGTTGTTAATACCAAAGGATTTCTGTTCTTTATCAGATTATGATGATCTGATTGTTAATATTTTTAATCTATACGGACAATCTATACTAACATCCCGTTTTAAAGAAAACTTTTACATCCCACAACTTTCAAAAGGAATGTATATTGTTAGAGTTATTAATACGAATAATAATAGTTCATTGGTTAATAAACTTATAATCTCACAATAATTTAATTTTATCTGGCACTAAAGGATTACGAATTACGAATTACGGATTACGATTAAAGATTTGAGATTTAAGAAGCTAACGATAACACTATAACACTATAACACTATAGCACACAAACACGTTAACACACAACTAATTTTAATCCAATCATGACTAAAAAACCGGATTTCTATGATGAGGGCAATGAACTATATGAACATTTCCGGTTTGTTGTGGATAAAGGTCAGGCACTGCTCAGGATTGACAAATACCTGATGAACAGGATTGAAAGTGCTTCAAGGAATAAAATACAAAATGCAGCCAAAGCCGGAAATATACTGGTAAATAATAAACCTGTAAAACCAAATTATAAGGTTAAGCCCGATGATATTATTTCAATTGTACTGACTTATCCTCCAAAGGAAATTGAAATAATTCCACAAGATATTCCTTTAAATATACTTTACGAAGACGAAGATATTTTAATTGTTAATAAAGAGGCAGGGATGGTGGTTCATCCGGGATATGGAAATTGGGATGGAACTTTGGTAAATGCTCTTCTTTATCATCTTCAGAATTTTTCTAATAAAAAAAGCCATGACGAACAAGTTTTTCTGATACACAGGATTGATAAAAACACCTCTGGAATTTTATTGGTAGCAAAAAATGAACTTGCACAGGCAAAACTTGCTAAGGAATTTTTTGATCACACGGTTGAAAGAAAATATATAGCACTTGTTTGGGGTGATTTTAAAGAAGATGAAGGAATAATTGAAGGTCATATCGGGCGAAGTTTAAAAAACCGCAAAGTAATGACAGTATTCCCTGATGGAGAATATGGCAAGGACGCAATTACACATTACAGAGTTTTAAAGCAATTCGGTTATGTTACTTTGGTAGAATGTAAATTAGAAACCGGTCGTACTCACCAGATTCGGGCTCACTTTAAATACATCAAACATCCATTGTTCAATGATGAAACTTATGGCGGAGACCAGATATTAAAAGGAACTACTTTTACAAAATACAAGCAATTTATCCAAAATTGTTTTAAAATAATACCACGACAAGCCCTGCATGCCAAATCACTTGGTTTTAAACATCCAATCTCAGGAAAATATCTCAGCTTTGACTCGGAACTTCCTGAAGACATGAAAACCGTTATTGAAAAATGGGAACAATATTCAAACTATAAAAATAACCGGTTATGAAAAATATCATTTTTACAATTGCAGTTATTTTTGCCGGAATAACTATTGCTGATGCCCAAACATTTAAAAAAGGTACAAACGCTATTAACATTGGAATTGGCTTTAGTAATACATTATATGCCGAATCAGGCTATAGCCAAACAGTTCCACCTATTTCAACTTCTTATGAATATGGTGTTACAGACCAAATCGGTGTTGGAGGATTCATGGGTTATTGTATTACACAATGGGAAAGCATATATTATTCTAATAATGTATATTATCCTTACGGAAATACTTATTCATATTTCGTAATCGGTTTAAGAGGAAATTATCATTTTTTATCCACTAATAAATTTGATATTTATGGTGGAATGATGTTAGCTTATAATATTGTTTCATCTTATGATTATTATTGTGATGGCCCAGGCACATACGATCCATATTCAATTGTAACAGAAAGTGGACCAAGAATATCGGTTTATGCAGGAGGTCGTTATTATTTCCTAAATAATATAGGAGTTTTTCTTGAATTAGGCTGGGGATGGACTGTTTTTAATACTGGCATAGCAGTTAAATTTTAAAATATATTTAACCTGAATAATTCACGGGTTATTATTAAACGCTGACAGGTTCTAAGAACGCTGTCAGGTTTCAAAAAACCTGTTAGCGTCTGTACATTCGCATCCCTTCGGGAAAAGACCTGAGAGCGTTGGTATAACAAAAATTTATACTATTATCCTGAAAACTTTGATAAAAAAACAAAGTTATTTAGCAAATCCGCAATTAGTATGCGATTGATTCAATATTCAACATTCAACATACAACATTCAACGACCAAAGGGAGTCCATACGACTAAAAGAAGTCCGTATGGATGGATTTTCATTATTTCTGCATATTCGACTTCGTAGTTTCAATGCTTTTTATAAATTATAGCTATCAACTCTTATTGTAAAGTCAATAAATCTATCTTCTAAATCAAATTTTTTCATTTTTTACTTGTTTATTGATTATTGTATGTTGCTTATTGAATGTTTTTTTGCAAATCCACAATTAGTAAGCGATTGCTGAATAACATG
>JAUWSB010000119.1 GCA_030610255.1 Bacteroidota bacterium | reverse complement strand
TCAACATTTGTAGCATCTTCCATACCTACATTTTCCATATCAATAGTAAGCAAGATTGTTTCGCCATAATCAGCCAAACCATTATTATTACATAATGAATCATCAATTTCATAATCAGAATAAAGCACATAAGGACCATTATTAGGAATAATTGTTACTGTAAAAGATTCGGGCAGGCAGTTATACCCTGAAACGACAATTTCAGCGGGTCCTAAATTTATTGTTGCAGGATCAAAAACTATAATTGCATCACCATTTTCATCTGTTATACCTACACCATAAATATCAGAGCCGCTTAATAAAACACAGCTCAAACCTTCAACAGGTTCTCCGTTACTTGTAACATTTACTGCAGTATAACCCTGTCCTATCATAATTGAATTCTGATAAGTTACGTTAATATCAATTGGCTCATCTGTCCAAACGCTTAAAGCCGGACCGCCAAGGATATTGATGTCATAAAAATTCCAGCGTAAGGCACCTTCTTCGTGTTGACCCGGAGCTGTAACCCATGGAGCAGTTTGTATTTTACATTCAACAAATGCAGCGCCCAAATGATTCATCTTTTCATTGTAAAGTGCATCTACCATTTCGCGGTGGAGGTGTGCTGCAGGACCTTCTGTCTGTCCTTCGTTGAACCAACCGTATCTTGAATTACCAATAACAGCTACTGCAAAGTTTTGAATACTAACCATTTTTTCAAGGATACAGTCGCTATATTCAAATGAACCACAGATGCAGCCATGTGTATGAAACAAGGTATAATTATGGTCAATGCCATTTGCCTGATAAAAGTTGGAGTTTGTAATATCGGAATTGTATAAATGAGCTACATAAGTTGTGTTAGCGTGACCACAGTGATGAACAAATTGTTTTCCCTGGTTGATCTTTGCAATCAAATCACTTCCACTCCATGACTGATGACGCTCATAAAGTGTATCAATATTATGGTCTTCAGGTATGCCAATAGTTGTGTATCCGTTATCATCATGGAAACCTACGAGAAGTTCCAGGTAATCTGCGCCCCATGTTTCCGGGCTTGACCAGAGATGTTCTCCTGCCAGTAACGGATCTCTTAGCTCTCCGAGAACAGGACTATTTTGATAAAAATCGGATTTATGTATCATATTGTTCAACTCGGAAATATTACTGAAAGAGAACCTGGCAACTGCAATTTCGGGTAGCAGGTCATCCTCGCCGATTTCACCCCAACTGTTATCGCCATCATCATTCCATGTTCCGTCAAGGGCTGAGTAATAAAGGTCGGCAGGAATATTATTATCCTCCAATCCCGAACCGTATTGTACATAACAATAAAAACCACGATAAGGAACATGCTCAACATCACCACCAAGAAGAATATATTCCACATTATGGTTCTGATATTCCTGAATAATATAATTTCTGATTTTTTCAGGAAGGTCCTGTCCGGTGATATTCCCGTCAATAAATTCTGTAGTTATTATTTCGGTTTTTATCCCTCTTCTTATATATAAATCAATCAAATCCTGATAATCATTTTCAAATTGTGCAGGAGTAATTATCATCATCTGGTAATCATCGGTTCTGGAATTTTTGACTTGATAAGAAGATATTATACCTTTGTTTTGTGCAAATTCATTTATTCTTTTCAGAACAGATTCT
Source organism: Bacteroidota bacterium (assembly GCA_030610255.1). Taxonomy (GTDB): domain Bacteria; phylum Bacteroidota; class Bacteroidia; order Bacteroidales; family JADFUO01; genus JADFUO01. Next base: position 5,889 of record JAUWSB010000119.1, on the reverse strand, counting down.
GATGATTTAAGATTTTTTAATGCTTCAACAGCTTCCGAAGCATTCCTGGTTGTTATCCGGATAGTAACCTTTTTATAATATGAAACTTCTCCTGTGGCAGGATTATACATCAGGGGTGTAAAAGTTGATATTCCAAAAGAGTAGCCATTCATAAATTCTGTTGATTTTTCACCCAATTGAGACTCGGGATATAAATTATCAGATTTATAAACTTTATTATTTTTAATAAATTCTCTTGATTTTCCTTTAGAAAGCGGACGTGAAGGCTGCCTTGGATAAAGCAGATAGTTTCCCGGAATTATAGTTTCTTCTTCACCGATAAATTCTATTGATTCTGTAATTTGTCCCGGTGGTAATAAAAACGAAACAGAATGATAGGGAAGTGCAGGTTCGCCTGTTTTTCCTGTAATCATAGTGTTTTGAAATTCAAATAAAAAATAATCTCCTGTTTTAATGATTTTGAAATCTGAAAAATAATATGTTTTTTCAATAGTTTCGGATTTACCGGCTAAAACGGCCAAAAATAAAATAAATATTACTACTGCTTTTTTCATATTCTGATAATTTATTTTTTTAAAAATTTTGATTATACTGAACGCATCCATACGGACAAGTTTATACTTTACAAGTTTAGAAAAAGTAAAATATGTGGTTATCTGTAAGTTATTTTTATAAATTTTGTCATTCTCAATTTCTATCAGTATATTGGGGTAATTTTTTTTATCTGTTAAGATATGACAATAATATATAAGAAATAGTTGCTTAATTTTTGCAAAAATACAATTTTATTATTATAACACCGGATAAATAATAGAGTCAGAAAATATATTCCGTTTTTATAGTAAATACATATCTTTGCAAAAAAATATTTATTATGAATTTTATTGAAGAGCTCAGGTGGAGGGGTATGATACATGATATAACACCCGGAACCGAGGAACAACTTGAAAAGGAAATATCAGTGGCTTATGTTGGTTTTGACCCTTCTTCCGATTCGTTACATATCGGTAATCTTGTTTCGATTATGATGTTGAAACATTTTCAACTGGCAGGGAACAAACCAATAATTTTAATCGGAGGTGCAACCGGAATGATAGGTGACCCTTCCGGAAAGTCGGAAGAAAGAAACTTGTTGGATGAAAAAGTTTTGCGTCACAATCAGGAATGTCAAAAAAAACAACTTTTAAAATTTCTTGATTTTGATTGCGGTGAAAACTCAGCCGAACTTGTAAATAATTACGACTGGATGAAAGAATTTAGCTTTCTCAGCTTTTTACGCGATGTTGGCAAACATCTCACTGTAAACTATATGATGGCAAAAGACTCAGTAAAAAGCCGGATGGAAACAGGAATTTCATTTACGGAATTTTCATACCAGTTGGTTCAGGGATATGATTTTTTGTTTTTAAACCAAAATTACAATTGTAAGCTCCAAATGGGCGGTTCCGACCAATGGGGAAATATCATAACCGGTACCGAACTCATTAGAAGAAAAACCGGCAAAGAAGTTTATGCCCTGACATGTCCTTTGGTAACTAAAGCCGATGGCGGAAAATTCGGAAAAACAGAAATAGGCAACGTATGGCTTGACCCGAAAAAAACATCGCCTTATAAATTTTATCAGTTCTGGCTAAATTGCTCTGATGAAGATGCTGTAAAATATATTAAACTATTTACCCTGCTTACAAAAAATGAAATTAATGAATTGAAAAAACAACATAACGAAGCTCCTCATCTGCGGGTATTACAAAAAGCATTGGCAAAAGATATTACAATCAGGGTCCATTCCGAAGAAGATTATAACACCGCTCTTGAAGCATCAGCAATTTTATTTGGAAAAGGAACAACGGAAACATTAAAAAGTCTTTCTGAAGATATATTGCTTTCGGTTTTTGAAGGTGTTCCTCAATGTGAAGTATCTCTAACCGAAATTACAGAAGGTATAAATATTGTTGATTTTATTGCAGAAAAAACAAACATCTTTAATTCAAAAGGTGAGGCAAGAAGAATGTTGAAAGATGGTGGTGTTTCAATTAATAAAGAAAAAGTAAAAGACACTTTTATCATCACCAAAAAAAACCTGCTGAATAATAAATATATTCTGGTGCAGCGGGGTAAAAAGAATTATTATTTGGTGAGAATATTTAGAATATAGCATATGGCTGTGTAAAGGTCAATGTATTTCGGATTACGAATTACGGATTACGGAATACGTATTACGAGTTTCTTATAAGTTGTCATTCAATAGTCATTCGCGGAGTTTATTCAGTTTTTTTCGGGACTGACATTTGGCTGCGCCGTCATTCAATAGTTATTCAGTTGTTCAAAGTTAAAATTGCTAATTACCGATTTCTTTTTCCTTTTACCTTTTGTCTTATTTGTTTCTTTTAGCCCATGAATCCCGCAAAGGTACTGTCCTGTTAAAGATTAATTTGTCGGGTGTTGATTCTTTGTCAACGCAAAAATATCCCTGCCTTTCAAATTGATATTTTTCTTCGGGCATAGCATCTTTCAGACTTGGTTCAACCTTGCAGTTTATGATTTTCAGGGATTCAGGATTTAAATTGGATTTAAAACCCTTTCCTTCTTCAGCATCATCAGGATTTTCATTAATAAATAAGCGGTCATATAAACGAACTTCAGCGTCCAGAGCATGCTCTGCAGAAACCCAGTGAATTGTTCCTTTTACTTTTTTGCTGCTTTTTTTTGAGCCGCTTTTTGTTTCAGGGTCATAAGTGCAATGAACTTCAATGATTTTTCCATCTTCGTCTTTAACAACGTCAACACATTTAATGATATATCCGTAACGCAAACGGACTTCACGTTCAGGAGCTAATCTGAAGAATTTTCTTGGTGGGTCTTCCATAAAATCATCCTTTTCAATATATAGAACCCGTGAAAAAGGAATTTTTCTTTTTCCTGCATTTTCATCCTCGGGATTATTTATAGCATCCAATTCTTCAGTTTTATTTTCAGGATAATTTAAAATAACAAGTTTTAATGGATTCAGAACTGCCAAAACCCTGTTGGCTTTTTTATTCAAATCATTTCTGATACTATGTTCAAGCAAGGCAACATCAATGATATTATCGCGTTTAGCTACTCCTATACGCTCGGAAAAATTTCGCAGCGATTCAGGTGTATAACCTCTTCTTCTCAAACCGGAGATTGTGGGCAATCTCGGGTCATCCCAGCCACTGACATATCCTTCTTCAACTAATTCCAAAAGTTTGCGCTTGCTCATTATGGTGTAACTCAGGTTTAACCGGGCAAACTCAATTTGTCGTGGTCGGTATTTGCCTTCAATTAAATTGTCGAGAAACCAGTCATATAATGGCCTGTGGACTTCAAATTCCAAAGTGCAGATTGAGTGTGTGATTCCTTCAAGGTAATCTGATTGACCATGAGTAAAATCATACATAGGATAAATGCACCATTTATTGCCGGTTCTGTGATGTGAAGCATGTTTAATGCGATATATTGCCGGATCTCTCATGTGCATATTCGGAGATGACATATCAATTTTTGCACGGAGGACTTTGTCTCCGTCTTCAAACTCACCGGCATGCATTCGTTCAAAGAGGTCAAGATTTTCTTCAACCGGACGGCTCCTGAACGGGCTTTCTATTCCGGGTTTTGTTGGTGTTTTTCTTTGTTCGCTGATTTGTTCGGAAGTTTGATCGTCAATATAAGCTTTTCCATCTTTTATTAATTTAATTGCCCATTTGTAAAGCTGATCAAAATAATCGGAAGCATAAAACAACCTGCCTTCCCAGTCAAATCCAAGCCATTTTATATCTTCAATGATTGAATCAACATATTCAACTTCTTCTTTAACAGGATTTGTATCATCAAACCTGAGATTACACATACCGTTGTATTTTTTAGCTAATCCAAAATTAAAGCATATTGATTTTGCATGTCCGATATGAAGATAACCATTTGGCTCAGGGGGAAATCTTGTATGTATCCTGCCCTCGTTTTTATTGTTTTTAAGGTCTTCTTCAATAATATTTTCAATAAAATTCAGAGAAGGTTTGTTTAAGTTTTCCTTATCTTTTACTTTTTTTCCTTGACTGTTTGACATAATTTGATTTTTAAATTTTAATGAGTCAAAAGTAAGATTAAATCACAAATTTCAAATCACAAATCACAAATAAATTTCAATTCTCTAAACCACAATTATTTATAAATTGATTATTCCTGTTGAGACTAAATAATAATATTTGGTTTATGGTCGGGCAGGAGTTCCGAATCTTAGATTACGAAAATATTTGCAGTTATTTTCTTCTTTAAAATTTTGTCAAGTAGAAATAGAGAAGAAATTGCAGCAATTACAACAATTGAAATAGAAGAAATTTTAAAACTTGAAAAAATGTCTCTGAAACTATTTACAAGATTTCCTGTGATTGTTGGGATTTCAATTTTTTTAACACTTATTCCTGCAAATAAATTAGTAATAAACGACAAGTCAAATACAAACAAAATAATTATAACAGCAATAAATCCTGCAGCAATCAAAAGCCAGTATTTTTTACTTAACAGGGGCTCGTCTGCAACAGATATGGTTTGAACTTCGGATTGGATTTTCCCCATTACCTTATTTGTAAAATTTTCGGAGGGCTTTTCAATTTCTGATTTTTTTATCAGGTTCTTTAAAAAATCGTCTTGTATAATATTTTTCTTTTCCATGTTAAATACGATTAAACCAACTCATTAACTTTTATTTCAAAAAGATGTTGTAATTCTGAATATAATTTTTTTCTGGTTCTATGTAGTTTTACTTTTACGTTTGATTTTGACAATCTGGTTATTTCACTGATTTCTTCAACCGAATTTTCATTTTTATAAAATAAAGTAATAATTACATTTTCATCTTCCGGTAATTTATTTATAGCCGACTGAATATATTTTTTTTGTTCTTCTTTATTTAATTCATTTATATTTTGTGTTATTTCATCAATTGTAAAATTGTCAATAATTTCGTTGTCAATCAGGGAAGTTTCCAAATATTTTTTTCTGGTTTTTGATATAGCTGCATTATAAGCTATCCTGTATAACCATGTTGAGAATTTTGATTCATATTTAAATGAATTTAATGATTGAAAAACTTTTAAAAAAACATCCTGGGCAATTTCTTCGGCATCTTCTCTGTTTCGAACAATTCTATGAATTATTGTGAATACCATGTCTTTATGCTTATTAACTAAATTAGCATAAGCAGAAGAATCTCCTTTCAGAACCTTCTCAATATAAAAATTGTCGTTTTGGTATTTCATTTATTTGTTTGACTATCTGTTTGACGTTTAATTGCTCAATAGGTTACAAGATACATAATCATTCAATCGCTATTTCTTATTTTATTCCAATAAATCTGGAATGATGGAATATCCATACGGACTCCTTTTAGTCGTTGGAATAATGTTAATTTAGTTAATTGGTTAAAAATACAATTATTTATATCCGAAAGCAAATTGTAAGTATTTATTTTACAAGAATCTAATTTTTTAGTTATATGTTAAATGTTATACGTTATTAGTGAATTCATGGGTTATTTAAACATATAACTTAGCGTAGCGAAGATACAAACAAATTAGCTTAAGTGATAGTTAATAAAAAGTAAGCAATTGGCAGTTTGCAGTCGGCTATTAATTGGCTGAAGACTGAAGAATTAGGACTGACCCCGAAAGCTTTCGCATTAGCATTAACTTAAATATTGCGATATTGATATTTATTTGATTGGGTTATAGGGTTAGGGTTATGAGGCCTGTTTGGTTTAGAGGTAATGGTAAAGTTTTTTTACACCTAACCTTTTTCCTTTACCCAAACCGGCTTCCTAACCTTTACCATTACCATTATTAAATTATACATATAAAATAATCATTTTGA
>JAUWSB010000091.1 GCA_030610255.1 Bacteroidota bacterium | reverse complement strand
AGGGAATAACAAAGCATATAATGAATCTTCCAGTTGTGGATGGGCATTGGCAAAACCCTGGCAATCCAGAAGGTTTTTGTTAAACAGGAGTGTAGCCCTGAATATCGCTACATCATTAAACTGATTAACAATAAGCGGAACATAAGCTGCATTGCCCGGACATACTTCATCATCACCGGCAATTGCCTCCAGATGGATAGTAATTTCTTCTGTTACTTCCACAATAAATGTTGTATCACAACCAAATTCATCCATCACAATGCAGGTGTAAAATCCGGGAAAAAGATTGGCAAATAAACCGTCATTAATTTGAAAATTCACACCATTATCGTTGGAATAAAACAAAGTATCACTGCTCCCGGAAGCAATAATGTTAATGGCTCCGTTGTTCTGTCCGCTGTAAGCAGGGGTGATTTGTACATCAGTTACCTGTGGTCCCGGGATATTTTCAAGTATGATAGGGTTATTGATGTAAACGTCCTGGCAATCTGTGGAATCTTTTACTCTAACAGCGTAAGTTCCTGAAGACAAACCGATGAAAATACCCTGGTTAGTATAATAGCTTGAGCCATTATCAATTGAATAAAACAGCATATCGCCTAATCCTGAAGTGGCTGTAATGGTTATGCTGCCATCCTGCTGACCGCAGTGTTCCTGTGTATAATTTACATCTTCTATCAGCACATCGCCTGCATCATAAATTGTATAAGGTCCGAATTCAGTTAAACAATCGTTACCATCTGTTACCTGCAAAGTATAATTTCCAACAGGCAAATGAAAGATGTCTATTGTATTTGCTATGGGATTGCCAAGGTCATCAACCCATTGATATTGAAAAGGGGGATTTCCTGAAACAGTTAGCCCGAGGATTACACCCATGCTTCCGCCGCAGGTGGTTGGACTTATTACCAGATTATTTGTATCGGCTATTGCAGGTGGGTAGAATGCAATATAGATAGAATCTATTTCAAAACATCCTGCATTGCTGGTTACCCTTACCCAGTACCAACCTGTATCGGATACCGTGATCTGGCTTACTCCGGACTGCCCGGTGCTCCATGAATAGAAGTGCGTGCCGCATTCGGCATCCAAAATAACCTCCTGACCGCTGCAAATTGTGGTATCCGGGCCCAAATCCGGTTCAGGGGAATATTCCACCTCAACTTTACGTGAAGTTAATTCAATCCGGCCGTTTGGATACTCCACGTGTACACATACTTCAAAAATACCACCATCTGAAAAAACGTGAGTAGGATACAGTTCGTTGGAAATATTATTTGCCATTCCTGAACCCGGGTCACCAAAGTTCCATATTATGTTAGCTGGATAGGGATTGAAAAATGGGGTGAACTGAAAGGGGTCCGTTTCACAATGCCCTTCAAAGTCAAATCTATACAAGTAATCCAGTAAAAAGTTCGGAAGTGCAGCGGTAGTCTTTCCAGGTTCCAGGAATACACCTTCGTTTTCGTACTGGCAATCCATTCCCTGTTCCCATGGTTTGTGAATAACACCTAGATAGGGATGAGTCAAAGGATATGGATGTCCTGCAACATATATTTTACCATCTGAAGCAAGCTGCAAACCATGTCTGTTCTTTCCTGCCCCGATCCGGACTGCTGATTGCACAAAAAAGGCAGAATCTTCAATAAGCTGAACATTAAATTGATAGATAGAACCTGAATCAGCTTTTAGGTTATTAGCGAAGTTAAAAGTAATATAAAGAAATTTGGAATCAGGAGAAAATTCAACGCCATAAGGCCGGAGTGAATATTGATAATTAGGGTCCCTGAATTGAAAAGAATACAGATAATCCACTTCACCGTTTACATCGTTAAACTTACATACTTCTATCCCGTCAGAACCTCCAAAGTCGCCTCCTTTCATACAATTAATCATGTATTCTTTATCGTATGATATTTTCATCTGCCCTCGCCGGTCATACAAACCAGGATCCTCCAGCTCAGGTGCAGGGCTAAGAACCGGAGTTGTATTCACACTATCCTGAGTAACAAGGAATGAAGCATACTTGTCATCGGTATCTTTTCTGGTGATCACCCAAACATCTTGTTTGTTCTTATGTTTAACTGCGGTAATTTTTTCGGATGCATCCCAGGCAGCATCCAGAGTGATGATATCCCCGCTTACTCCACCCAATCCTCCATTCATAGTCATATCAATAATTACATACTCGGTATAATAATAATTTGCCGGAGGATTATAATAGGGTACTGAAAATATATAATACAGATGATCGGATCCGGGTACAGGAAATGATACCACCTGATGTGATCTATGAAAAATTTGGTATGGCATAAAAAAATGGTTCCTGTTCCATATATGCCATCCATTTGTATAAAACAAAAGGTTTCCATTGGTGTCGCTCATGCTTATATTTCCTCTTAAGGTGGGATCATCCAACTTTCCATTATACAGGGCAACAGGTTCCCCACTGTTAAAATCCACTCCGGCATATCTACCGAAATACCAGATATTGGTTCTTTTGATGTCCTGTGCAGTAGCAAATTGAATTGATATACATTGGATCAAAAATAAAAGTGTAATTTTTTTTAACATATTAATGAAATTAGAAAGGGAAAGGTATTTATGCCTTTCCCTTTTATTGTTAATTCATAATAATAGGATCTTCAAATACATAACCATCAATGAGTTGTTGTCCTGTAACGTTAGCACTATCAGATCCATCACAACAAGGCCCTGTGTTATCTTCATAAGCTATATATACAGTGACTGTGTAACACGGGTATTCGCACTCAGCAATTTGAGCCTCCCCATCGTAAGTTTCAGGATTGGAACTTGGTGTATACCAACCTGAACCGAAAGCTGGAAGTCCACCCGGATATGTTGTAATTATTACTATTACCTGCTTTTTAACAGGTTCAGAACAATCACAATTACTATCATTCCATCCAAATGTTACATGGTAAGTATCATCTGTCTGCGCATTAACGTTTTGCACACCAGCAAACAATAAGCCTGCCATGGCAAATATTAAAACAAATATAATTTTTTTAATAGTTCTAAATTTTTATGGTTTTTAATTTTTATAAATTTTTATTTTTTAATTTTTCTTTAATGGTTTTAATACTAACGTCTCCTGATATTGTTTGCTTCCACCACCGGCCGGAATTGTTAGTAACTGCCCGGGGTGGCTACAAGTGATTAAATTATTTTTCCCCAATAAAAAAATGTTTTTGTTTGTACAATAAATAATATACACGCAAATTTTGGCATCATCAGTTTGTTTTTGTGTAGGCAAAAGTCTGATTGTACTTGAAAAACAATATATACAATGCCGCCAAAGCATATAAACCAAGCCAGCAATAAAGTTTTGAAATAATTTTAATAATAAATGGGGGGGGGTGCAACTGTCAGTGTTGCAGGCACATGCAACATCAGGTATTTTGGTGGTTTTGTAGTTTTGTTTTAATAATGCGTATATTTTGTGTAGGCGGGTCATAATATTGGAAGTAGAGCATTATAATAAAAAACAAATATACAAAATTTAAATTCAAAAGTCAAGAGATATTTATTAATTAAACCATTATTATATAAGTAATAAAATTATTGAGAACTTGCAAGTAAATCAAAAAACTTTTTATATATTTGGAAATTCAAATCTATAAATTCTCACCGAAGGTGGCTTTAATTTTAAACTTGATTAAAAAATAAATTAATATCTTTATTGAACTGAACAATTACAAGTTTTGAACATCAAACATATATTAATATACATAATTGCTTTAATAATATTTTTATTAAATAATTATACTTACTCTCAAAACGATTCCACAGACAATATCTCTTATCCTGAAAAAATTAATAAGAAGAGATTAACTGCTGTTATTGCTACAGGAAGTGCTTTATATGTCGGTTCAATGATTGGATTATACAGCATGTGGTATAAAGATTATCCTCAAACTACTTTTCATTTTATAAACGATAATAATGAATGGCTTCAAATGGATAAAATGGGACATATTTTCACTTCATACTATTTAGGAAGAATTGGTTACGAATCATTACGATGGTCGGGTGTTAACGAAAAAAAATCCATTTGGTACGGAGGAATGCTGGGTTTTACTTTTTTAATGACCGTAGAGATATTTGATGGATTTTCAGCCGAATGGGGTGCTTCAACAGGTGATATAATTGCCAACGGACTTGGGACAGCTTTATTCATCGGGCAGCAATTGGCATGGAGTGAACAACGTTTTCTGATTAAATTTTCATTTCATCAAACAGAATATCCGCAATACCGCCCTGACTTGCTGGGAAAAAACCTGATCCAGGAAATCATCAAAGATTACAACGGCGAAACTTTCTGGCTTTCAGGTAATATTCATTCATTTTTAAGGAAAGAATCCAAATTTCCAAAATGGTTAAATGTTGCCTTTGGGTATGGTGCAGAAGGAATGACAGGAGCAACCAGCAATCCTCCAGAATATGAGGGACAACCGATACCGCAATTTGACCGTTACAGACAGTTTTATTTTTCACTCGATGTGGATTACACAAGAATCAAAACAAGGTCAAAAGTTTTAAAAGTGTTTTTTACTGTAATCAGTTTCATAAAGATACCTTTTCCAACTCTTGAATATAACACCAAAGACGGTTTGAAATTTCATTATTTATACTTTTAAGAATTTAACATTAATTTGGAATTGGAAAAAATTAATAGATATTGATTGGGGTTTATTGAAATTGAGTTACGAGTTGCGAGTTGCGTGAGAAACACAAGACTAAAGTAAAAAGAAGTTGGCAGTCAATAGTCGGCAGTCTGCACAATCAACAATTGGCAGTTGGCAATTAGCAGTAAGGCAATTGAATGAACATTTAATGACCATTGAATGACTATCGAATAACTATTGAATGACGTGAAACAAATTACAACTGAATAACATATGATTAAAACCATTAAAACAATAATCTGGGATTGGAACGGAACACTTTTAAATGATATTGATATTTGTATAAATTCCATCAACATCCTTTTAGAACACCGCAATATTGAAAAATTAACTAAAAAAATATACAAGGAGATTTTTACATTTCCCGTTAAGAATTATTACAGCAAAGCCGGCTTTGATTTCACAAAAGAAGATTTTGATATTCCCGCCACCGAATTTATCAATATTTATAACCGTAGAATTATTGATGCCGAGCTTTTTCAGGAAGTTACTTCTGTACTTGAACACTTCAAAAACAGAAATTATCAACAACTTATAATTTCTGCTATGGAACAGAATTCTTTGGTTAAATCAATTTTTAATAAAGGAATCGGCAATTATTTTACTCATATTTCGGGTATCAACAACCATTATGCTGTAAGCAAGGTTGAAAATGCAAAAAACCTGATAAAAAAAGCCAATATTAATCCACAGCAGGTTTGCATGATTGGCGACACAATCCACGATTATGAAGTGGCAGGCGAAATCGGATGCAACTGTATTATTGTTGCAAATGGTCATCAGTCATATAAAAGATTAAAACCATTAAATTGCACTGTGGTCAATAAACTGACTGATGTTATTAAATGTTTCTGAGTTAATAATTATGTAAAATTGAAATTAGTTGTGGGATAAATGGTTTGATAGTTACGGGTTACGATTTAAGAATTTAGATTTAAGAATTAAGAATTAAGAAAGTTAACTATAACACGCAAACACTTTAACACACAAACATTCTATTTATCTTCGGGTTCAATATAAATTTCTTTTGACACTAATAACCCGTTTTTATAAACTTCTTTCTTTTCTGTTTCACCCTTATCTGAAAAATACATCCATATTCCGTGTTTCTTTGAATTACGATATGTTCCTGAAATATTTACCGTTCCGTTCGGATAACAGACAGTCATCAATCCTTCAAGTTTATCATTAATATAATTTGCTTTTAATTTACATTTTCCATTAGGGAAATATTGTATCCACGGACCTTCCTTAACATCATTTTTCCATGTCATTTCTTCTGCAACATCGCCATCTGAATAATATATTTCCCAAACTCCTGTTTTTATATTATTATCATAAAATTCTTCTGATAATAAAATTCCGTCATATTTACTGTAATATCGCCAAATGCTGTCCTTTTTAGCATTTAAATATTTCCCTTCTGCCATTAACTTTCCGTTTTTATGATAAGTTTTGGTATGCGATTCTTTTCCATTATTGTAAATAAACGAGATAGCTTTAATTTTTCCATCCGGATAATAATATTTAAATTCTCCGTAAGGAATATTATCTTTAAAATTTCCTTCAAATTTCAAATTTCCGTTTCCATCATATAATTTCCAGTAACCCTGTCTGTTACCATTTATATCAACTTTATTAGCTGATGTATTCAAAAATTCCTGAGCATCAATGCCTTGAATTATAAAAATGCTAAAAATGATAATTGCAAAATATCGTAACATAATTAATATTTTAGATTCTTTAGATCATTAACGATTGTAAAATTAAATAATTTCTTCAACTTTTAGAATTCTCAAATTTATCTTTTTACTTTTGCATTTTATATTTTTACTTTTATCTTTTTACTTTTATCTTTTTACTTTTATCTTTTATCTTTAAAGTTGTGAACTCCTACTCATCAAAATTGGTTGAAAACACAGTTAATGAACTGGCAAAACTACCGGGGATCGGTAAAAAAACAGCTTTACGTCTTACGCTTCATCTGATAAAGCAGGATTTGTCGGAGGTTGAGGCGTTAAGTAAAAGTATTTTAAGAATGCGGAATGAGATAAAGTTTTGCAAAAGCTGTTTTAATATTTCCGATTCGGATATTTGTGAAATCTGTGCTAACCCAAAACGCGACCATTCAATAATCTGTATTGTTGAAGATATTAGGGATGTAATGGCAATTGAAAACACTGCTCAATACAAAGGAATTTATCATATTTTGGGTGGCATTATCTCACCTATGGATGGCATTGGTCCTAATGACCTTAATATTGAATCACTCATAAATAAGGTGGCTCAGGGAAATATTAATGAAATTATTATGGCTCTTTCCACCACCATTGAAGGTGATACAACAATTTTTTATATTTATAAAAAAATCAAAGATTTTAACCTGAGTATCACTACAATCGCCAGGGGTGTTGCAATTGGTGATGAATTGGAATATACCGATGAAATTACTTTAGGACGCTCAATCATTAACAGAACCCCGTATATAAGTTCTTTTGAAAAATCAGAGGGTAAAATGGAATGAAGGAATGCTGGAGTATTGGAATACTGGAATATCCATACGGACTCCTTTTAGTCGTTGGAGTAATGGAATGATGTACCGGATATTGACTATCGGTAGTCAGACACGGAAAAGCCGGTTAGCGGTTTCAAATCGCTTACTGGCTGTTTAAATTAATGTTTTGTCAGATTTTTTCTTCCTCAAAAAGATTCAACTGGTTTTCGGTAACATAGTATTCGTCAGGTACATTTTTCTCAAACCTGTTTAAATAAGGGCGAATTACTTTTTTAATAAGTTTTAGGGGGGTGGTTTTTCTTGCATGGCAGTAATTTTCAAGAGATTTTTTTTGTTTTGTTGTAAGTTTCAGAATAAAAGACTTGTATTTAACTGCTTTTCTTGATTTTTTCTTCCTTCCGGATCTTACAATTTTGTTAATTTCTTTTATTATTTGATTTGATAATGTTTGAGCATTTTCTTCAGAAATACTTTCGGAAAAAATACGGATTATCGGCTCAGTATTTGATTTTCTGAGATGCACCCAATTTTTATCAAATTCAATTTTTACACCGTCAATCGTGTTAATTTTTTTTTCTTTATATAAATTTTGAATTTTTAAAAGCAAGTCATCAACATTGATTTTACGACTTAATTGAATTTTATTTTTTGATATAAAATAATTCGGATATGTTTTTCTTAGCTCTGAACAACTTAAACCAGATTTTGCCAAATGTGTTAAAAATAACGCTATTCCAACCAAAGCATCCCTGCCGTAATGTATATCGGGAAAAATTATGCCGCCATTTCCCTCTCCACCTATCACAGCATTTTTCTCCTTCATTTTTTCAACAACATTAACCTCACCAACTGCTGAAGCAAAATAATTTCCACCGGCTTTCTCGGTAATATCGCGCAAAGCTCTTGTTGATGATAGATTTGAAACTGTATTCCCAACTTTATTTTTCAGGATATAATCTGCAACTGCAACAAGAGTATATTCTTCACCGAACATTTTCCCGTCTTCGCAAACAATTGCCAAACGGTCAACATCAGGGTCAACAACAAAGCCGATATCTGCTTTTTTATTTACAACTAATTCTGAAATTTCATTCAGATTTTCCGGCAAAGGTTCAGGATTATGAGGAAAACAGCCGTTAGGCTCGCAATAAAGTTCATGTATTTTTTCAATGCCAAGGGCTTTAAGCAACGGAGGAATTGAAATACCACCGGTTGAATTAACACAATCAATTGTTATGCTAAAATTTGCTTTTTTAATTGCCTCAACATCAACCAACGGTAAATTAATAATTTTATCAATATGCTTTTTTATATATGAATCATCAGTTTTGTAAGTCCCGATATTATCAACTTCACTAAAATTAAAGGCTTGTTTTTTGGCAATTTTCAATACTTCTGCCCCATCATCTGCTGAAATAAATTCTCCTTTGTCATTGAATAATTTTAATGCATTCCATTGCTTAGGATTATGGCTTGCTGTTAGAATTATTCCGCCATCAGCTTCAGCATCAGTAACGGCAATCTCAACGGTTGGAGTTGTTGAAAGTCCTAAATCAAGAATATCCGCTCCCAAACTCAATAACGTACCTGAAACAAGGTTATTCACCATTTCACCTGAAATCCTTGCATCTCTTCCTAAAATTATTTTTAATTTTTCTTTTCCCGAATGATTTTTTAAAAATGTTACGAATGCTGCTGTAAACTTAACAATATCAATAGGACTTAAACCTTCGCCTGGCTTCCCTCCTATTGTTCCTCTTATACCTGAGATTGATTTTATTAATGCCATAATTATCAAATAATTTTACAGCAAAAATAATTCTTTTTTTGTTCTTATCAATTTTGGATTAAAATAGGGTGCTTTGGCTACGGTATGACGGTGTATTTTTGCAATACGATAAATGAGAAGTTTGGTAGCATAGGTGGAAGACGATGGAGGTCCTTCCTTCCTGCGGTCGTCAGGATGACACTTGCTATTTATAAGCTTTTAACTCATCCTTTTACTATCTCACTTATCTTCATATCACAAAAAAAAACCGACCCCTAAGAGCCGGCTTTTAAAAGAAATCATGAAAAAATTCAATTATTGAATTTTGAGCTTTTTAGTTATTGAACTATCACCTTGCACAATATGCAAATAGAAAGTGCCTTTATCGTCAATAGAAAGATTAATTTCTTTATTATATATACCTGGGAAATATTTTATTTTATCATTGAATATTACTTCGCCTT
>JAUWSB010000176.1 GCA_030610255.1 Bacteroidota bacterium | reverse complement strand
CTTGGGTATAGATATATTGAATGCAGCCGTGGTAAGTTATAGTCCCAAACTTTACTATTACAAAACTAAATTCTTATTGAAAAATGTTGGATTACAATTTGATGAATTGATTGTTTGTCTGGACATCAGTGATATACAGAATGAAATAGTCTATAAGGATTTTAAGCCAAGATTGCCTGGAAACAGGACCAAAACATTTTATTCGATAAATAAATTTTTACGCCAGCATTCTTTAATTTTTTATTCCATTGGCAATATTATCAGGAAAATAAAATATAACCGGTTTTACAGGGAGCGGAAAAGGATAGAAAAAAATCCAAGGACAGACTTATATTATACCTTCTTTTCTGATTTTCATGATAGTGAGATTTTACAAAATGAGAACTTTCATAACATAGGATTATGGTATTTGGATAAAGATATTTTTGAGAAGTGGGGCCGCGAAGGAATGATACTTGAAAAGTGGTACATGGCCGAATTAGCTTCACTTTGCAAAGAAAATAAGATTGAGCTTAAAGTTGTTATTTATCCATGGCCTATATTGGTAATGTCAGGTGACAGCAATAATATCCAGGTGCAATTCTGGAGTAAATTTGCTGAAGATTATAATGTAGAACTGATCAATCTGTTCCCTTTATTTTTTAAAGAAACCGAACCTAAAACAACAGTTAAAAAGTATTTTATTGAAGGAGATGTGCATTTCAATGCAGCAGGTCATAAAATGGTTGCTGCCGAGTTGTTGAAATACTTAAAATAATCGTTTGGTTGGAAAATGTTGTAGCCCCGACAAGAATCGAACTTGTATCTAGAGTTTAGGAAACTCCTATTCTATCCATTGAACTACGGGGCCAAAAAAATTCGGTGCGAAATTAATATATTTTATTTTATTTCACTTCCGTTATTAAAATCATCGGTCGGAGAAACAAAGCATAGCTTTCCTTCACTGTTTTTAGCCATTAATATCATACCATTCGATTCAATACCTCTAAGCTTTCTGGGTGCAAGATTAACTAAAATGCTTATTTTTTGTCCGATAATATCTTCAGGTTTGTAATATTCCGCTATTCCCGAAACAATCACTCTTTTATCAATACCTGTATCAATTTTAAGCTTTAAGAGTTTTTTTGTTTTCGGAACTTTTTCAGCTTCAATAATAGTTCCGGTTCTGATATCCAATTTTACAAAGTCGTCAAATTCAATATTTTCTTTGGCAGGATTAATTTGATTTTCTTCTTCTTCATTATTTTTTTTTGTATTAAGTAATTTCTGTATCTGAGTATCAATTTCAGGATCTTCAATTTTTTCAAATAAATAAAACGGTTTATTAAGTTGATGTCCGGAAACAAGAATATCCGGTTTTCCGGCATCTTTCCATTTCAATACAGAAATATTCAATATTTTAATTAATTTATTTGATGTAAAGGGCAGGAACGGCTCAGCGAGTATGGATAAATTAGCACAAATCTGTAAGGAAATATTAAGAATTGTTTTAACTCTTTCCTTATTGGATTTTATTTGCTTCCATGGTTCGGAATCTGTAAGGTATTTATTTCCAAGACGTGCTAAATTCATCATTTCATTAAGGGCTTCCCTGAAACGGTAATTTTCAATGCTTTCACCAATTTTTTCAGGAAAAGCTTTGATTTCCTTCAAAACAGTTTTGTCAAGTTCTGTTAATTCTCCGATTTCAGGAACCAAACCATTAAAAAATTTATATGTTAAAACAATAGTACGATTCACAAAATTTCCGAATATCGCTAAAAGTTCATTATTATTTTTTGCCTGAAAATCCTTCCATGTAAAGTCATTATCCTTTGTTTCCGGAGCATTTGAACAAAGGACATATCTCATCACATCCTGCTTATCAGGAAATTCATCAAGGTATTCATGCAACCATACTGCCCAGTTTCTTGATGTGGAGATTTTATTGCCCTCAAGGTTCAGAAATTCATTTGCAGGAACATTATCAGGTACAATGTAAGTGCCTTCATTTTTTAAAATTGAAGGAAACATAATACAATGAAATACAATATTGTCTTTACCGATAAAATGGACAAGTTTTGTTTCTTTATCTTTCCAATATGGTTCCCAGTTTTTATTATTTTCCTGTGCCCATTCTTTAGTAGCTGAAATATAGCCTATCGGTGCATCAAACCAAACATACAAAACTTTTCCTTCAGCATCTTCAACAGGTACTTTAATTCCCCAGTCAAGGTCGCGTGTAACTGCTCTCGGTTTAAGGCCATGATTGATCCATGATTTACACTGACCGTAAACATTAGTTTTCCAGTCGTTCTTATGTCCCTCAAGAATCCATTCTTTGAGCCAGGGTGTATATTTATCAAGTGCGAGATACCAGTGCTTTGTTTCTTTTTTCACCGGAACATTTCCGCTAAGTAAGGATTTAGGATTAATAAGCTCATTGGGGCTGAGAGATGTACCACAATTTTCACATTGGTCTCCGTAAGCTTTTTCATATCCGCAGTGAGGGCATGTTCCTGTTATATAACGATCAGCCAGAAAATGCTGGGTTTCTTCATCATAATATTGAAGCGATGTTTGTTCAATAAATTCATTTTTTTCATATAATGTCCTGAAAATATCTGCTGCAGTTTCATGATGGATTTTATTTGATGTTCTGGAATAAATATCAAATGAAATTCCAAATTGTTCAAATGATTCCTTTATTATTTTATGATACTTATCAACAATCTCCTGGGGTGTAACTCCCTGCTCACGTGCTTTAATTGTTATAGGTACTCCATGCTCATCAGAGCCACCGATAAAAATCACATCCTCACCTTTTGATCGTAAATAACGAGAATAAATATCTGCAGGTATGTAAACTCCTGCCAGATGTCCGATATGAATAGGTCCGTTAGCATAAGGCAAAGCTGATGTAACTGTATATCTTTTATATTTTTCTTTGGTGTTTTTCATATTTGAAATATTTCTTGTATTTTCGGCAAAGTTAAATATTTGTTTCTAAATGAAAACTCCCAGCTATATAAAAAGAGGTGATAAAATTGGAATTGTTTCAACTGCACGTAGAATCTCAAAAGAAGAAATATATCCCGCAGTCAAAATATTTAAAGAATGGGGATTAGAAGTAGTTTTAGGAAAACATTTATTTGAAGAATACAATCAATTTGCAGGAACAGATGAACAAAGAACTGCCGACTTACAACAAATGTTAGATGAAAATTCTGTAAAAGCAATTATCTTTGCCAGAGGTGGCTATGGAACAGTTAGAATTATTGATAAACTAAATTTTTCAAATTTCATTAAAAAGCCAAAATGGATTGCCGGTTACAGCGATGTTACAGTGCTGCACTCACACATTCATTCAAACTTCGGGATAGAAACACTGCACTCAACAATGCCGTTAAATATTTCTGAAAATAAATTTTCCGAAGAATCTTTAGAATCATTTAAAAAAGCATTATTCGGTGAAAAAATC
This sequence comes from Bacteroidota bacterium, assembly GCA_030610255.1. Classification (GTDB taxonomy): domain Bacteria; phylum Bacteroidota; class Bacteroidia; order Bacteroidales; family JADFUO01; genus JADFUO01. Next base: position 1,423 of record JAUWSB010000176.1, on the reverse strand, counting down.
ACTTATTCATTAAAAATCTCATCTCTTTCGCGAAAAGGAAAAGCAGAAGGAATATTAGTTGGAGGTAATTTGTCAATTTTGTATAGTTTGATTGGAACCAAATCAGATATTAATACAAATGGCAAAATTCTCTTTATTGAAGATTTAGATGAATATCTTTATCATATTGACCGTATGATGATGAATCTTAAAAGAGCCGGTAAATTAAATAATCTGGCAGGTTTGATTGTTGGAGGAATGAGTGAAATGAATGACAATAAAATTCCTTTCGGAAAAACAGCAAATAAAATTATTGCCGAAACCGTTGAGGAATATAACTATCCTGTTTGTTTTAATTTTCCAGCCGGTCACAAAAATGATAATAGGGTATTAATATTGGGAAGGGAAATTAAATTTAATGTTGATGAAAATGTCGAGGTTAAATTTTAAGCAGTGTTTGCAAGAAAACGTCAATAACTTCGTTACGCTCGTATTTAAAACCAGTCATTTACAAAAGTAAACTCCTGATTTTAAATACTTCGCAAGCCTCGTTCTTGACATTTTCTTATCAAACACTGAGTTTTCGTGCAAAGACTAAGTAACTAATTCAGTATTTTGACAAGTGGAACAAAAAGGTTCAAAATAATAATTGAAAAACTTGGTCCAAAGTTGAATGCGTTTATCAACAGTACAAAAATAGGATAACATAAATTTCCAATTTCTAATTTCTAAACTTGTCCGCCCATACGGGTGGATGGATTTCAAACTGTGAACGGTTACAAAAATTCTAACAAACATTTTTTTATATGGCTGAACATAATGAATTAGGAGAAAAAGGTGAAGAGCTTGCAAGAAATTTTTTAAGAAAAAAAGGATACAAAATAATTGAAACAAACTGGAGGTTTGGTAAAGATGAAATTGATATTATTGCAATTGACAATGATTATCTCGTTATTGTAGAAGTAAAAACCAGAAGGTCAAATTATTTCTGTGAGCCGGAATTTGCAGTTAACAAAAAGAAACAAAGTTTTTTAATACGAGCTGCTCATGCCTATATTATAAAAAAGGATATTGATCTTGAAGCACGCTTCGACATAGTTTCTATTATTATTACTTCTCAAAAAACACATATAAATCATATTGATTATGCATTCTATCCCACATTATAGAATAATTTTTTCAGCAACTATTTAGTTTTTGACATTTACTTTTGTTATTTTATAATTTTTATTTAACATTAATTTCTCACATAGTGATGCCTATGGCATACTAATTTCTTTATTTCAATTAATATCAATATCATTAATTAAATTTAAACAGACTCTTAGCTTTCTAATCTTGTTTAATAAATTTCCCAACAAAGGAATTGCCTTCACTGTCAGATATTTTCAGCAGATATATTCCCTTTTTGATATGTTCCAATGGAATAGAAAAATTTATGCTG
>JAUWSB010000040.1 GCA_030610255.1 Bacteroidota bacterium | reverse complement strand
TTGCATTTATGAGCATGGTTTGAATTGCAATAGCTTATTTAAAACTATCTGAAACCTTTTCTATCCCGATATCGGGAGGGGTTAACCTGCATTATTTAAGTGCCTTACGAAAAGACATGAATAACGCAGGTTAACACAAGGCCCTCGCTTTTTATTGCAGCAAGAGATCCTATGAGAATTCTAAAAGGTCAGGGGGTATTGAAAGATCGGCCTAAAATATATAATAAAAAAAGCCTGCACAAATAGCAGGCTTTTCAGATGATAAAAAGTTTAAGAATAAATATTAAATTACTTTGACATTTACTGCATTTAATCCTTTTCTACCTTCTTTTAGTTCAAATTCAACATTATCTCCTTCATGAATTTCATCAATTAATCCAGAAATGTGAACGAAGTAATCCGTTTTTGATTCGTCTTCGGTAATGAATCCGAATCCTCTAGATTCACTAAAAAATTTTACTGTTCCTTTTTTCATTGTATTATTATATAAATTTAGGGTGCAAAGATAGTTTTATTATTTTCATCAACAAGTTTTAAGTTAATTTTTTTTCTTTTATCTGATGATGATCTTTTTCGTCAGCCTTGTTTCCCCTGTGCTTATGGATATATAGTAAATTCCGTCACTCACATCTGCGTGCCATACAAACGTCTGATCTCCTTTGTCCAGCCATCCGGAATAAATGTCCCGGACAAGTCTTCCACTTACATCTCTCACTTCTACCTGCACATTTCCGGGGCAGAGCAGTTCCAGACAAATATTCAGCGACCCTGATGAAGGGTTGGGATAAACTGTTAAGCTGCTATTATCTCCAGCGGTTATTTCATTCATTACCACGTGGGACACACCGATGTCCATCACTGCTCCTTCAATGATGGTCAGGTTATAGGGGATCTCATCCGGCAGCAGGTACCAGCCATTATAGCTGCCTCCCCAACCGAAATTGAGGTGATAATACTCATCGGTGTTATAACCATCCGTCACTACATTATGCCCTCCCTGGCCTGTGCTGGAGAGTACTGCAAGATGAACCGGCATTCCCTCCATCATGTTATGTTTCATATGTGTGTAAAAAGAGGTGTCGCTGTCGTATATAAGCACTGCCTCACTATATCCGAAACGCAAGTAGGCATCATAGGCCTGGTTAACGCCAAAGGTTCCGGAAACGTTGGAGGTGTATACCTGATGAGCAGCCACACCACATGAAAATACAAGTGCAGCGATCTCATTAGTATTCAGCGGTATGTAGGCCGGAAATTTGACCGCAATGGAATCAAAATACTCGTTCAGGCTAGGAAAAGAGGGGAAGTCCATTTCATGGTGATCGTCATCGATCCAGTATTGTCTTCCACTGTAGTTATGATAGTAGTCATCGTCATCGGAAAATTGTGTCCCGTTAAGGTTTTTCTGATAATGGATGATCATGGCCAGTGCTATGGCAGGGCAACCGGCCACGCTTCTCAGGCCTGTAACTTCATCCAACGGACAGAAATTATTATACGGTGCTGACTGCTTCCAGTTGGTTTCCAGCCAGCCACCCGTGCTGGTGGATCCCTGAGGTGGCCATTGCTCAAAGGTGTGCTTCTGTATGATGTCGTTGATAAGTATATTCCATTGATAGCGGTTATCTTCCTTTGTTTTATTTTCCATATCAGGTAAATGCGCCAGCCTGGCTTCAATATCCTGCATCAGTATGTCTTCAAGTGGGTTTGCATGATGATCCGCAATACAGAAATTCCCCGTAAATGAATAGGCAATGACAGGGGGAAAGCTTTGATCTGCAGTGAGTACCAGATATCCCTGTGGCTGCAGGTCGAAGCGGTAAGCAAGTATTTCTCCTTCTTTATTCTTAATGTTATGGATGCTCTTCAGTTGATAATTCTTATGAAACATTGTATTCGCAAGCCATACGTTGGCAGCTTTTTCGGCACCGGAGATACTGACTCCCTGTGCATAAATTTCTGAACCTGCAATAATCCATAGCAGGCCGAATGCAACAATGATCACTTTATAGATTCTTGTTTTCAGTCTTTTAAAAAAATAGTATTTATAGAAGTCTGTGTAGTCTTCTCTGCTTAAATCAATATTTTTTTTCATAGTTGTCCTGTTTTTTTTTATAACATGAAGAATGATAGCTTACGGGATTATTATTTAATTTTCATTACTTGCATTTATTTTCTCCTGATAATTATCGGGATTGCACTAAACCCCATATTGGATATAGCCTTTGTGTGTTCCCAGAATGGCAAATATAATAAAAGTTCTTTGAATAAATAAAATTTGAAGAAAGTCCTGAGTGTGAAATTTCATGAACACCTTAACCCGTTTTATTCATCTAAAAGCATATCAATAAATAATGATTTAATTCATTTTTTAAAATAAGTTACTTTATTGACTTTTTGCCATGCTCCCCGGGTAAAATCAGGAATTTTAATTGGCATGCTTTGGTTCTCAACAGATCTTCGTGAGAGTTCAATAATTGCCGACCATTCAGCTGCATCATATACATCCTGATCTAATGGAAGCCCGTTTCTTAAGCAGTATATTAAGCGATAATCCATAATGAAATCCATTCCACCATGCCCGCCTACTTCTTTTGCTTTTTCTTCAATATCTTTTACAATAGGATGTGTGTAATCTTTTAAAAGAGAATCTAATTTATTGTTTGATAAAAAATGATGAGCATTGGGCTCAAGAGCAATTCCCTTTTGAGGATATTTTTGAGCAAAACCCTTTGTGCCGCTAATTATATGTAAACGGCTATATGGACGAGGACTGGTAACGTCATGTTGTAACATTATTGTTTTACCTTTTTCTGTTCGGATGAATGATGTGTTAATATCGCCTTTTTTATAATCTCTTTTTGCATAATCAGAATCTTCGCCAAATTTTTCTTTGGCATATATAGTCATTCCAAATTGGTCGCTCGACATAGATACTATGTAATTCATTTTATCGCCCCTATGTATATTCATAATATGGCAGATTGGTCCTAAACCATGTGTAGGATAAGTATTGCCATCAGTTTTCTCAAGATGTTTCAATCGCCACATATTCCAGTAACCGTTCTCATCAAAATTGAGAAACCTTAAATCATGAATATATGCTCCTTCACAATGGACAATTTCTCCAAACAAGCCCTGTTGTGCCATATTCAAAGTGGCTATTTCAAAAAAGTCGTAATTACAATTTTCTAATTGCATACAGTGTTTTCGGGTTTTTTCAGCTGTATTCACCAGTTGCCAACATTCTTCAATCGTAAGTGCTGCAGGCACTTCAGTTGCAACGTGCTTCCCGTGCTCCATTGCATAAACTGCTATTGGAGTGTGTAAATCCCAATGGGTACAAACATAGATCAAATCAATATCATCTCTTTCACAAATTTTTTTCCAATCATCGGTACCTGTATATGTATCCGCAACCGGAAATCCTTTTTCCCGTAAAACCTGCTGGCTTTTTTCGACATTTTCAGGTACAACATCACAAAGTGCAATAATTTTAATATTCTCAATAAAAGTATAACGTTTAACCGCACCTGAACCTCTCATCCCCAGTCCGATAAAACCTATACGTATTGTATCAATTGGGTCGCAGGTAAGCTCAATTACATCTTTCTGGCCTTCCGGCCGTGGGGATTCAGGAAATAATTCCTGAGCTTTAAATAAAGTATCATTCGCTAATTTTGGATCAGAATTATTTCCACAAGAAATTAATAAAATTGCAAGAACAGTTAATAGTACTAAAGATTTCTTTCTCATAATTGTTTTGCTTTTTCCATTGTTGATAGCTGTTTATTCACCATTATTATTAAATAATTCTACTAAACCCCTGCTTATTGCGGCAGGATAGCAAGTAACGTGATTTTCATTTTCAAAAATGACAATTTTTAGATTTAGATTCTTATAATTCCGTGAAAGAAGCAGTTCGGCCATTTTTTTCATGTTTTCGGTAGTTCTTACTTCTAATTCTCCTGCACTCATGAAGACGTCTGCCTTTAAATCTGAATTTGTATTGGCATAATTGATTTCATATTCAAATGTTATTCCATCCTTATAAACAATACTGGGACTACCAATAAAGTATTTGTTGAACATATCAGGGTCGTGAAAGAGCGTATAAAGCCCAAATAATCCACCGAATGAATACCCACTTAGAATCCTAATATTTGTATCAATACGATAATTTGATTCGATATATGGAAAAAGTTCATTTCGGATAAAATCCAAAAACAACGGAGCTCCACCAGTTTGGATATCTATTCCTTCAACTCCCGTTTTTGCAATCGCATTTTCATAATATTCTTCTGTAGCGCTGTTTTTAACGGGAGTTAAATCTCTAGTTCTACCAACAGCCCAATTTAAAAATGTTTTTGATTCATCACCACCATAACCAATTCCTACAAGGATAACTTCCGGTATTATTGTATAAGGCGACGTAAACACATCTACACAACCTTTTATCATAGAAAAAGCACGATATGGATCTAATACAAAAATTACTGGATAGGAAGTATCCTGAAGGGAGTAACTTTTCGGTAAAGAAATTAATATTTCATAATCCTGTCCAACAATATCTGAATGAAGTTTTCTGACTTCAGTTCTTTCAAGGGTAACTTTTGGAAATTCTTCTATTGATGTTTCAATTTGGGCAAATACCATATTGTGAAACATAAAAAAAATGGCAATAATGAATCCATAGTTATAAATTTTATTTTTCATTATGAATGTTTTAATTCATCTCTAAATAGTGTCTGTCCATAAAGTCAAATAATTTTTGAATTAATCCCGATAGCTATCGGGACCAAATAACAAATAACTCTAAATGATTAGTTTATAGACAGACTCTAGTTAGATATTATTAATATAACAGTTTGCAGTATAATACTTGAAACCTAACAATTTAATTTTACGTTTCAAACGTAGAATAAATAAATATCTAAAACAAATATTTTGTAAAGAATAATGAATATTAAAAAACAAATAATTCTCCCAAATTGTCACAAAAGTTTCGTTAATTTATACTTAATAATATACGAACCTGAATGATTGCTTTTACTGACATATATAACCAACATTACAAAGCTGTTTTCCGTCTGGCATATAAATTCCTGAATAACAGGGAAAATGCAGCAGATATTAGTCAGGAAGTATTTATGAGTTTACATTGTCAGTTAGAACAAAAAAAAGAAATTCTTAACATACGTTCGTGGTTATATAAAGTAACGAGCAATCAATGCATGAGTTTCTACAAAAAAAACAAAATAATCAACGAACAACTTAATGATGAAGTAATAAGAGTTGAAATTCAAAAGGAAAAGAATCCTGATATTAATGAGGCCATAAAAAAAATGAAACCACAGGATAAAATCCTCCTGACACTTTACAGTGAAGATTTTTCATACAAAAAAATGGCAGAGATCACGGGCATTAAATTTTCATCCATCGGAAAAACACTTTCACGGGCTTTAAATAAACTGAAAAATGAAATCGAATCACAAAAAAAATGATTGTATTGCGGAGGCAATCTTGCAAATATACATCGACAAAGAACTGCCGGCTGAGGCTGTCAAATCTGTTGAACAGCATCTGAAAATATGTAAAAACTGTATGCAGAGGTTAGAGGAGCAAAAGAAATTCATTGAAAATTTCAAGAATACATTGCCTATAATACAGGAAAATGAAATTGATATCCCCGCTTTTCACAATGTTAAAAAAAGTAAACCCACCCCAATACTGTATTATGTAAAACAATGGAAATGGGCTGCAGCAGCTATACTGATATTTGGTTTGTTCGTGATATTTCAAAAAATATTCAAACAATCACAAACTATAACACAATATATAATCTATGATACACAAATGGAAATAGATGCTAACAAACCCTGGCATGAACAGGAAATGGAGGTTTATTTTATTGAGAAGAAAAAAATTAATTAACAATTAATCAAAACCTGTATTTATGAAAACACTAAAATTAATTGCAATGTTAATGATGCTGACCGGAAGCACTAATGCACAAAACCTGATAGATATTTATAAAAGCGGCAATGTAAAACTTGTTGCTGAATCCCGTTTCGGAAAATCAAATAATTGGAATTCTGTTTTTAGTACTTATAACGACACCATGTATCATACACATGTGGGAGCACGAAAATCACTTGTTCTCTTACCTGATGGATCGGTTATTGTGAACAATACTTACCGGGATTTCTTCACCCTGCTCAAACCGGATGGAAGCTTTGATAAAAACTTCAGTATTCGAAATTCATCCGGTAAAATACTCACAACCCCCAGGATCAAAGGTGTTCTTGATAATGAAATATTGTTCACCAATGTTACTAATTACGGAAAGATGTTTTGTAGTGATCTGGACGGCAAGCTGATCAAGACTTTGGATGTTGATTATATGACTGGCGACATCATTCCTTTGCCGGGCCGAAAACTGGCTATAGTGGGTTGGGTAATTTGGGAGACAAAGTTCCGCGACTTCCTGGCCATCAAGGATTATGAAACAGGAGAAGAAAACATTATCTGGAGCTATTTCACCGACAGGTCAAAAGATCAGGGCATCTCTGTTGAAGTCTTGCAGAAAAATGGCAACAAAAGTATTATGAGTTTTCCTTCTTTGAGTGGAGATTTGGGAATACGTCCCAGACCTATAGTAAGACTTACAAAAGACAATGAGATAATGCTTGTTATCCCTCCTACCGGCGAATTAATTTTCTTTGATCTGAATGGTGAAAAATTACGATCAACATATGTGAGTTGGGATAATGAACAAACTTCGGTGGAAGACATGCAAAAACTTTATGCAAAAAAAATGGAACACTTCAAACAATTTGCAGAGAACGAAAAAAACATTGAACAATTTGGCCGTGAAGAAGCAGCAAAGATATCACAAAAACTAGTCAGCAACCTTAAGAACGAAAAAGAGCTTTATATGAAACCGGAAGAACTACCCTTTATCTCGGCTATTATTCAGGATTCCGACCATAATATACTGTTTTTTGAATACCCAAAAGAAAAAGGTTCAAACCAATTTAATGTATATACCTTCAATCAGGGAGGGAAATTTATTTGCGAATCCTCTTTTGTTTGCGATGATTACGATTTGATTATCAACTCAGAGCGTTTGAAGTTTTTCAATGGATACCTGTATGGCATACAAAAACTGAAATCCTATACAGGAGTCCCGTTAAGACTGGTTAAATTTCAGCTGGAGACAGAATAAAATGGATTATTACATACACAATCCGAAAAAAACAACAACAGAAAAACGTTCAGACAGTTTACTGGATTATAATTTTAACCCAAAACATTAAGAACTTGTCACTTTTCAAAAAAGGTTGATTATATACCGGGAATTTATATTTACCTTTCTTTACTTCCCCAAAGTACCACCTGACAATAACGCTTCGGAAAGTGCAATAAGGAATATCAAAGTAAAAGTACTATGGTAAGAATCCAGATAATATTACTCATAAATAATTCTGACAACTCATTATGCCTGCCAACAGTTGTTTGCTCCTTATTTTTTGGATTTTGATAAATGGAATGATTTGCACCTTCTCGCAATAAAAAACAATTATGTTTAATAAGATGCTTTGTCAATTTTTGTCGCTTCATCAAACAAGTAATAAATTTTCACGAATTACATTTTTATCAATATATTCCTTTTCCGTACTTTCTTTGTTTGTTTCTAAAAGCAACATAAAAGTATCAATCAAATTCGCTTACAGTTCATCTATTGTTTTGCCCTATGATATTGCAGCGGGAAATTCCTCAATTTGCCCGACATACCAACCATCTTCTGATTTTTCGATTATTGCTGTTAGTTTCATTTTCGATTTAATATTTATAAATCTGAATTGGAGGTAAAGAATAATCTCCTTTAAGAATTTCATCTTTTGGATTGTACATTCTTAAAAGCATATAAAAAGGGCTATCGATCATCATCGTTAGTACAAAAAGCAATTTGAAGATTACCCTGAAAATCGAAAAGCAATTATCCCATTTCTTCATTAATCATGTTTGCCTGAATTCCATTGATATGCAAATAAAATTTTGAGTTTTACTATGAAAGATAAGGAAAAAGACAGTAAATTTGCAAAAACATGGGTGCAAGATCGTTTTTTGAAATAAATAAGCTTTTAAATTAATGAATTGTTGAACTTGAAAAAATTTACAGAAAAAATATTGACCTTTAAATGGTTTATTATAATACTGGTTGCCATTTGCACCATTTTTTTTAGTTACCAAATTAAAAATCTGAGTATAGATGCAGATATCCTGAGTTCATTGCCTGATAATGACCCGGATGCTACATTGTTAAAACGAATAGGTGAAAAATTTGGTGGTAACAGCATGGGGATTATCATCCTTGAAACGGATAATATTTTCCAAACAGAAGTATTGGAGCATGTGAGGTCAATTACCGATACAATAAGCTTTATCGAAGGTATTTCCTCTGTTTCAAGTCTTACCAATATCATCAATATCAAGGGTGGTGATTTTGGTATCGAAATTGGCAGACTGGTTGATGAATATGAATTACCAGACACCCCTGAAGAATTTCAAACCCTTAGGAACAATGTTTTGTCTAATGAAATGTATAAGGGATCCATTGTTTCAGATGACGGAACGGCAACCCTAATTATTTTTACCTTAGAAGATGGTGCCAATGTAAATGCTGTTGCAAAAACAGTAATCAACAAAACCGGAGCACTTCATTTACCCGAAAAGCTCTATTACATTGGCTCACCCATGCTTGCAACCTATATTTCAGATTTAATGAAAAGCGATTTGACCAGGCTGTTGCCCTTCGCTTTTTTACTCATTGCAATCATCTTATTACTAAGCTTCCGGTCGGCAAGCGGGGTAATTTTACCGCTTTTAACTGCGGTAATAGCTATTATCTGGAGTTTGGGTATCATGTTGATATTGGGTTATAAAATGTCGATGATATCCAACAATATTCCCATCATTTTATTGGCAGTTGGTAGCGCCTATACCATACACGTTTTAAACCGAATCAATCAGCTTCGTATAACAGACAGGAATAAGGCCATTAGCATGGCACTGGCTTATGTTATGATTCCGGTGATGCTGGCAGCCACAACAACTATCATCGGGTTTATTTCATTTATTTTTGGTGCTTATCTCGAGATGATCGTTGATTTCGGGATATTTACGGCCTTAGGAACCTTCTTTGCCTGCCTGCTCTCCATCTTTTTTGTGCCTGCATTATTGGATGTCTTTACATCCGAAAAAAGAAATAAATATCTGGTTTCCAAAAAAGTTAAAAAATCATTTTTGTCCGAGAACTTCCTGTCACCCTTGAAAATATTATTGTTTAAGCACCCCAAATATATTTTAACAACCTGGAGTGTATTGATTATGTTGAGCATCGTTGGAGTATTTTTTATCAAGCGGAATGTTGATATACAGGAGTATTTCAAAAAGGGAAATCCTACACGTGAAGCCGAAGGCATTATGATTGAAAAGTTCGGTGGATCTAAGCCGATTTTCGTTCTTTTTAAAGGCGACATGCAAAGCCCAGAAGTGTTGAAAAAGATGATCCTGACAGGAGAATACATGGAAAGGAGCCCGGATATCTATACCACACAGTCAATTGCAGACCTCATTGCCGAAATAAACTTTGCTATTGCCGGTGTAAGGGAAATTCCCGATATGCAGAAAAAAATAGAGCAGTTATGGTTTTTACTTGATGGAAATGATGTTATGCAACGATTTGTAAGTGAAGACCTTGATGAAGGGATCATCATATCCAAGTTTAAATCGCCCGACAATGAAGCTAAAAAGGAATTTGCCCGGTACATGGAAAGTTTCATAAGGGAAAATTCCACTGAAGATTGTCAGATTGAAATAACCGGAATGCCTTTCGTGGATATTACAATGGACAGAAGTTTGATCAACAGTCAACTGGGCAGTATTACAATAGCTATCATTTTTGTTGTAATTATTGTTGGATTAATCTTGCGCTCAATGTCCAGCGGCATTTATGCCTCAATCCCGATTATTGCAGCAATCATAATATTATTCGGTGTAATGGGCCTGACTGGTATTTCACTTAATATTGCAACTGTTCTGGTGGCAAGTGTAGCCCTTGGGATTGGAATTGATTATTCCATTCATATTATTTCTCACTTTAACCATACTTATCAAATTACAGACAATGCCAAAATAGCCATTGAAGATACAATCATGATCAGTGGCAAGGCAATTATCATCAATGTCATTTCAGTATCGGCAGGATTTTTGATCCTGATTTTCTCCGAAATGGTGCCTTTACAATATTTTGGATTTCTTATTGCATTCAGCATGTTAGGTTCCAGTCTTGGTGCATTAACTTTGCTGCCTGTAATCCTGATATTGGTACACAGGAAAAAAAACAATGATCATTTTAATCCTGGCAAATGAAACGATTTCAATTAACTTCCATCATTCTAATTTTTTTAGTTTTTGGAGTAAAAAGTACAACAGCGCAAAATGCCGATTCGCTGCTGCAATACATGGACAATCTGATGTCGGCACCTAAGGATAAGCAGGCGATAGTTAAAATTATTCTTACCAAAAAGTCCGGCAAGGAAAAAGTACGGGAAGCCATGATGAAGCAAAAGGGTAAGGACAAAAAATTATATCGGTACACCAAACCTGAATCACAGGCCGGAATTTCGACATTGTCACTGCCCGGTGATGTCATGTGGCTCTACATGCCTGCATTTGGTAAACCGACAAAAATATCCTTACTGACCAAAAGCCAGTCATTTACCGGAACAGATTTTTCATACGAAGATATGGAAAGCGGGTCATATAGCGAAAGATATACGCCTGCCTTGCTTGAATCCAGCGATCCCGAAAATTACGTCCTGGAACTGATACCTATATCTAAAAAGTCAAAGTATTCAAAAATTGTTTTATACCTGAATAAGACCCACAATTACCCGGTAAAAATGGAGTATTACAATAACCGTGGCATTTATTTTAAGGTAGCTACCTACAAGTATGCAAAGCAAGGAAAGTATTGGTATGCAGAAGAAGTGCTGATGACCAATTTAAAAAAAGCCCATTCCACCGGAATATTGATGACCGATATAAAATTTGACCAGGGCCTGTCGGATGATGAATTTCGTGTTGAAAATTTAAAACAATAGGTTGTTTTGCCCTGCAAGGGTTCAGTATATGAAATCAAATCTTTGATTTTGGTATTTTTCTTTTTTCATGATTTCCCTCAGCTTTAACATGGTAAAGTAGGGTGTGTTACTCACAAAAATGTTGGCCAGCCATGCAGGAATGTTTCCTCCCGGATCGACCTGCATCTGGAAAGTTACATCAAGTTTGCCGGTCTTAAGTACAATTACGCTCCAAAATCCTTTCCCTTTAACCCTAACCACTTTATCCTTCATTTCCAGGTAATCATGGAGGAGTTCAATATCCACAAACAATTTACTGCTGTCAGCTATCCACCTGACCCTGTTAAGGTAAATACCATCACGGTTTCTGAAGGGAAAGGGCGCCCTTGCCTCGGAATAATATACCTGTAAGGTGTCTCCTGATCTTTCCAGTAAATCCGCATACTTTACATTATGAGCCCAATCGGGGAGACTTTCAATGTCATTTAATACAGCAACGAAATCTTGTATCGATCCGTCCACCAGCATCTTAGCTTTGAATGCTTCAAAATCAGATTGACCAGTTATTTTGGAGAACACTTTGATACCATTTTTGTCTTTTCTCAACTTCCATTTTTCCTGCGCATGTGAAAAGATACCACATACAACGAAGAGTGCCAGGATCAAGATATATTTTATGAATTGTTTATGCATCCAGAATTTCGATATTTTGGGGAATGGTGTAGTTTAACTTTTTCATTGAAAAATCGCATTCGTGAAGCACCTTTTGCAGTAGGTCTTTTGTAATAGTGTGCTTGTTTTTTTTATAGCTTTCCATGCGCTTAAAGTATTTGCGGAACATGGGTTTGGCGTTTTCAACGCCTTTCAAATTCAGTTCTTCATAGATATTTTCCAAAATACTCTCGGGGTTTTCCTCGAGTTCATCAAAAGAGAATTCAATCAGGTTACAGGGTGGGATGAGTTCTTTTTGTTCAAAAAAGTCATTCATCAGGTTTTTGTAAATGTCAAGAATGTGCCTGTCAAATTCCTCATGTGCAATGGATTGTAATTGCAGGTGGGGCAACATTTTTTCGTAAAAATGGCGTGTGGATAGAAAAACCTCAACCGGGTTACGGTGAATGTGAATGAATTTTGCTTTAGGGAACATGTCGAGCAAAACCTTTATCCGGGCTGTGTTCGTCGGATTTTTAGAAAGGAATCGCTGCCTGTTGGTATTTTTTAATGCCTTTTTTATCAGGAGCTTATAATCCATTTTCCAGGACTCCAATTCATCACTCGCAACGTCCCGGAACCTGACAAAGGAGTTGTAATAATTCATAATGTTTTGAGGAAACATCCAGAAATAGTAAAAACAGATGGGTGTCTTATCTCCTAATGCAAATTCCTCCTCTTGGGGATAGGATGGGTTCAGGGCAACATTATCCCCTTTCCGTGTGCCGGGAATTAAAAGCCTGGTGAAGTTTTTAAATAAAAACCGGCCTGATTTATTAAAAAGGGTATCGGGAAATACGCTTTGAAAAGTGGTAGTATAGCCCATTTGCGGATCCTGGCACAAGAGGTTGTGAAGGTGTGTGGTACCACTGCGCCAATGACCGAGGATAAAGATAGGATCTTCATCAATGGATGCGCTCTGAAATCCAGGATTTATCACTAGCCTCTCGTAGGTCCTGAAAGGCAGGTTTATTAAATTGATCACAATAATGGCCAGGAGTCTCGGGTAATAGTTCAAAGGAATATTATTCGTTTTACATAAGCTGAAAAGAATTTTTAGAGAATACCCAACAGCAGGGGGTAAGAGGATTCCTCGTTTTTGATTATTTGATAAGGGCATATTAAAACCGTTAGTTTCAATTTTTCATACTAAATTTATTTTACAATGTTAATTAAAATATTTGGATTATAAAATAAGACTATCTTTGTTACTTAATTATAAATAAAAAAACTCAAATTATTTATTAAAAAAAAGGAGTTAAAATGTTTTATCAAAAGTTCTTATTAAAAAAAATATTGTTAAGTGCAGCATTATTATTAATGTTTGCCCCACAAGTCATTATTGCACAGGAAAAGTTACTTAATATCATGTCGAGCGAACTTGAAAGAAATATGGAAGTTTTAAAAAATCAGGAAAACCCTCCATATTACATAAATTACAGGGTTGACGATATATCAGGTTTTTATATTAAAGCATCATTTGGAGATTTAATTAAATCACAGGAAACAAAAGAAAGATTACTAACCGTAATGGTAAGAGTTGGAGATAATGAATTGGATAATTTTCATGAAATAAGAGAAAGCGGTGGATTTGGATTTTACTTTCCCGGTGGCAACAAAGTTTATCTTCCGATTGAAGATAACGAAAATGCAATTCGTCAGATGTTATGGTTGCAAACAGATAAAAAATATAAAGAAGCAACTGATAAATATGCAAAGGTAAAAGCTAATATTGCCGTTAAAGTTGAGGAAGAAGACAAATCACCCGATTTTTCAAAAGAAAAAGCATACCAATATTATGAGCCACTGCTAAAACCCGAAGATGTAAAATTTGACAGTAAAAAATGGGAAGATAAAGTAAAAATGTATTCCAAAATATTTTTGGATAACCCTGATATTTTAAAAGGAGATGTCTCTATTAGATTCAAGGTAGAACGAAAATATTTTGTTTCATCCGAAGGAGGGAAAATTGCTCAAAACATGGTTTATGTCCGCTTGTTTATTAGCGGAAGTATTAAAGCTGATGATGGTATGGTATTGCCACTTAACGAATCATATTTTGCTTATAGCAGTGCCGGTTTACCTGGCGATAAGGAAGTTATTAATGATGTTAATGAGTTAGTTAAAAAATTGGAGTTATTAAAAAATGCCCCGGTTGTTGAACCTTATGCCGGGCCTGCATTGCTTTCCGGACCTGCTTCGGGAGTGTTTTTTCATGAAATCTTCGGACATCGCATTGAAGGACAAAGACAAAAAAGTGTTTCCGACGGACAAACATTTAAGAAAAAAGTTGGTGAAGAAGTCCTTCCCGATCATATAAGTATTATTATGAACCCAACTATTGACAATTATAATGGCACGGATTTGAATGGTTATTATAAATATGATGATGAAGGGATTTTAGCTCAAAAAGTTGTTGTTGTTAAAGATGGTGTTTTAAAAGAATTTCTTATGTCGCGTTGTCCAATCGAAAACTTCTCAAATTCAAATGGTCATGGAAGAGCCGAACCGGGCAGACAACCTGTAACCAGGCAATCAAATCTTTTTGTAGTTACAACAAATCCATTGCCTGTGGAAGACCTTCGTAAAATGTTGATTAAAGAAGCAAAAAATCAAAATAAAGAATATGCCTATTTATTTCAAAGTGTTGTCGGAGGATTTACTATGACAGGAAGATATCTTCCCAATTCGTTTAATGTAACCCCAACAGAAGTGTATAGAATTTATGTTGATGGCAGTCCTGATGAATTAGTCAGGGGCGTTGACCTTGTCGGAACTCCCTTGGCAATGTTCTCACAAATACAGGAAGTTGGCGATAAACCCGAAGTTTTTACAGGAACTTGTGGAGCTGAATCAGGCAGAGTTCCCGTTACTGCTATTTCACCTGTAATTTTTGTGAAACAAATAGAAATGCAAAAGAAAAGTAAATCACAGGAAAAATCTCCTATTCTCCCTAGACCATAACAAAATTGAAATAAATTAAAAAACCAATAAACATGAAATCAATAAAAAACATAATTAGCTTGCTTTGTATAGCTTCAGTATTTCTTTTTATTGCCCAAAACGCATATTGCCAATCTCAAGCAGAAGAAGTCATAAAAAAAGCAATGAAAGA
>JAUWSB010000077.1 GCA_030610255.1 Bacteroidota bacterium | reverse complement strand
TACATTCTACATTCTACATTCTACATTCTACATTCTACATTCTACATTCTACATTCTACATTCTACATTCTACATTCTACATTCTAAATTCTAAATTCTACATTCTACATTCTAAATTCTTCTTATTAAACACCGAAATATTAAATTAACCCTTCATCAAAAATTTTCTTTTAAATTATTAAAATTTTTCGCATATTTGTAAACTGATTTATTATCAGTTATATGAAAGAATAGTTCATAAGGAGTAATGGAGTAACGGAGTAATGGAATGATGGGTAAAAAAGCAACCCCAATATTCCAGTATTCCAGTATTCCTGCAACAGATAGGCAGGCATTTAAATATTTTTGTCGTAAGATATTAAAGAATATATAAATAACTAAATAGTGTAATCATTTTTATTATTAACCAAAAACAAATCAATCATGAAAAAATTATCATTAGCATTTTTAATGTTAGCATTTTTATGCTTTGCTTTGGCACAACCAATTAATAGTTTTGCACAAAGTGATAAAGAATTAAAAAAAGAGATCAAACAAAAAGCTACGAAAGAAGCACGCAAAGAAGCTAAAAAACTTTCAAAAGAAGGATACAAAGTTAATCCCGGCTCATTACCTTTGGAAAAACAAATGGAAAGAGCATGGATGAAACAATATGAAGAGGATGATGAAGGGTATCCAAAATATTTTATATCTGACGGACAAGCTGTTGGTGAAACACAGACGGCAGCCAAGTTACAGGCAATAGAAATGGCAAAACTAAACCTTGCAGGGCAAATCGAAACACGTGTGGCAGCTTTAATTGAAGGCAGTGTAGGAAACAAACAATTAAATAATGAAGAAGCTGCTTCAGTCACACAAGTTGTTGCTGCTTCAAAAAGCTTCATCGCACAGGAAATCGGCAGAGTACTTACCTTGGTTGAAATATACCGGCCTGTTAAAAAAAATGTGGAAATTTGGGTAAAAATCGGTTATAATACGGAAATGGCAGTTGAATCAGCTAAAAAAACTATCAGGCAACAACTTGAAGAACAAACCAAACTTGCACATGATAAGATTGATTCTTTGATGGACTTTTAAAATGAATAATCATAATATATTTCTCAAACTATTCATAGTACTTATTTTTTTCTTTTCAGGAATATCGTCAATTTCCCAGACTTATGAAGAAATAATAATACAAATGCAGGGGGAATATGAAGATTTTAAAAAGAAAAATGAGGAAAAATTCAATAATTATGTTCAGCAAATTGATAAAGATTTTTCTGATTATCTTAAACAAGCATGGGAAGAATATGAGCTTTTTGCTGCCGACAAACGAAAAACCGAACCCAAACCGCCTGTTGCCCCCAAATATGATAAGGAAAAAGATAAAACTTCTCATGTAGAAATAGAACATCTCTTACTTATAAGTCCAAATATTATTCAAAAATTGCAACCTGAGCTGCCAGGTGTGAAAAAAATTGAACCTGAAAATTTTGAAAAGTTTTCTGATAAAATCAATTTTTATGGGTCAGAATTAAAATATAATTATGATAAAAATTTTAAGCTTGATATTCCAAATTCAATAAATGAAATCGCAATCAGCAACTATTGGGATAAGATGAGTGAAACCAATTACAATCATTTTATTGACCAGTTGCTGAATTTTAAAAAAGATTATAATCTAAACGACTGGGGTTATTATATTTTAATAAAAGATATTTCCAGCCGGATTTACCCGGATTCGGAAAACGGAGCAAATCTTTTAACATGGTTCTTGCTCACACGCTCAAGATATAAAGCTAAAGTTGCTTTTAAAGATAATGAAGTGTTTTTAATGCTGCCTTCAAATAATATCATTTACGGAAAGAATTACTATATATTTAACGATTTGAAATATTATGTTTTAAATAAAAAAATTGAAAATATTCAAACTTTTAATAAAGACTTTCCCGAAACCGACATTATTTTGGATCTTAATTTATATTATCCAATAAATGTCGGAAGCAATGTCAGTCAAAAAACTTTAAAATTTAAAGATAATGGAGAGGAATATCTGATAAAAATAAATTACAAACCCGATGCCATTAATTTTTATAAAGATTACCCTTTGGCTGATATTAAAATTTATTTTGACGCAGCAATATCGCCGGAGGCAAAAGAATCAATAATTGAAAATTTACGACCAATTGTTAAAGATAAATCCGAAGCAGAAGCAGTAAATTTCCTTTTAAAATTCGTTCAGACAGCATTTGAATATAAAACCGATCAGGAGTATTTCGGATATGAAAAATTCTATTTCCCTGAGGAAGTTATTTATTACCCGTATTCTGATTGTGAAGACCGCTCAGTATTATTTTCGTATTTGGTGAAAGAATTATTAGGGTTGGAAGTTATTGGTCTGGAATATGAGGGGCACATGGCTACAGCCATCAATTTTAACGATAAAGTTGAAGGAGATTACATAAAATTTAAAGGGGAAAAATATACGGTCGCCGACCCAACTTTTATTAATGCACCTGCCGGTTTGATAATGCCTGAATACAGCAAAACCAAACCCAAAGTTATTGAATTAAAAAATCTTCAGAACAACCGTCTTGAACAGGAAAAAGTATGGGAATGGGTGAGAAAAGCAGATGGGTTCCGAGGTGATAACAAAGATGATATTGGTTTTGATGAAGACGGGAATGCTTATGTAACCGGATATTTCGCAGGTGAGGTCAATTTCAATGGAAAAATACTGTCGGGCAATATAGGTGAAAGAGATGTTTTTATCGCTAAATATGATAAAAACGGGAATGTTATATGGGCTGAAAGTATTACAGGCAAAGGAAATGATATTGCTTATAATTTAAAATTGGATAATGAAGGAAATATTTTCATTAGTGGTACATTTAATGAGGATTTGAATTTTAATGGTAACAAGCTACAAACAACAGGGCAAAGTGATGTTTTTGTTGCAAAATTCAATAAAGATGGAGATTTTATATGGGCAAATAAAGCCGGTGTTGACAAACTTGACCATTCGGTAAATTTTATGTTTGCTGCCAAATTTGACAGAGAAGGAACCAAAACAATGGCAAAACTATATAACGAAACCGAAAATTTCAACAATTACGGTTTAGCACTTGATAACTCAGGAAATGTTTATATCACAGGTTCGTTCTTTTCAACAACAGGCATGAATGTAAACCGGATGAGTTATGACGCAGGTAGTAAATTCAACCCTTCATCCAGCTTAAAATCAGAAAACGATAAACTGCTTAATGAAGATTACGAAAAAACCATTGCCGGACTGTTTGCCGCCATGAAACTTTTAAAAATTAATACTCTTGAGATTCCCGGCATTTCCGTGCAAGAAGTTTTGAATAAACACAACCCTGATTTTAAAAATTTCGCCACTGTTTTTTATAACAGCTTTGGCAAAATAACATTCATGAAAAATTCAGGTGGAATAATTACCATCAAAATAAACGACGGCAAATCAATAATTTTCAATAAGATAAAAATTAATAATAATGCAAGAATTAAGGTTGCTCATTATAAAAGCGGTAATGCTCAGGTGGATATATTTTCAGGGATTTATGTCGGAAAAAACAGAATCTGGTATGACATGAATTTTATAAAAATTTATAAAAATTCCGGAGACCTGCTTCTTGATTATGATGATGACCATACACAAAAGAAGTTAAATCTGAAAACTGAGATACTCATCCGATGACTTTTAATAACAAAATACGAAAATAAATAAATTATACTCAAATTTAAGTAATTTAAGTCATCGGATGAGTATCTCATAACCAAATTTTATCATTATGAAAACAATTTTATCATTATTTTTTATTTTTTTATTTTGCTTAACTTCATTTGCCCAAAAAATCAAAACCGCCACAGGTGAAGCTTTGATCAGGCAGGAATCAAATATGACCATTGACGATGTAAAACGGGAGACAATGGAGCGAGCCAAGATAGACGCTATTGAAAAAACATTCGGTAGTGCTATTATTCAGGGTAACAGGACGCTTATCAAAAACCAAACAACTGGTAAGAAAGTTGAAACCAAAATGGTTTTTAATACAATCGCCGATTCTTATGTTAACGGCGAATGGCTAAAAACATTAAGCGGACCTGATTATGAGGTAATTAACCGGGAGGGAGAAATTTGGTATAAATGTACAATTAAAGGAAAGATCAGGGAAATGGAAGCCCCGAAGATAAGTTTTGAAGTATTTACACTGGATTGCCCGGAACTAAAATGCAAAACAGAAGAATTTTTAGAAGACGAAAATCTTTATTTGTATTTCAAAAGTCCGGTTAACGGCAATATAAATATATTTTTGGATGACGGAAAAAACACATACAGATTATTACCTTACAAAAATTCATCACTGGTAAATTATTTTCCTGTAAAAGCTGATAAGGAATACATCTTTTTTTCCTATGATCATGATTATTTGAATGAAAAGCATAATATTGACGAACAAGTGTTGTATGCAGAATCGCAAAGCGACCTGAATAAAATTTATGTGATTTTTTCAGCTCAACATTTTACAAAACCTTTATTAGAGGATAAAACACACGAACTGCTTTCGCAAGAGGACATTGCTGCGGGATACTCTTTATCTAAATCAATTTCATCGGAAGGCTTTCAATACTGGTTACAAAAATTAAAATCAAAAGATAAAGTTGTTGAATCCGATTATATTTACATCTCAATTGAGAAACCGTGAAAATTATTAGTTATTAGTTAATTGTTATATGTTGGATTACTTATTTAAGAAAGGATAAATTATTTTAAAAATTTTACTTCCTAAACCAATTTTATGTCAAATGTAAGAAGTCAGATGTCAAATGTATGATGTGTTTTGTAAACTGACATTTGACATAATACTATATTCATTATTAAACAATCAAACACAATGTATTTGAACAAGTATTTTTTTCTAAGTCTTTTATTTATTTTTTTTAGTTTTCAATTTGTAATAGCACAAATAGAAACAGAAGAAGAAATTATTGATGAAGAGGAAATAATAGAAGTGGAATTAAGAAAGATTTCTCTAAATCAATTGGTTAATGAAATACTATCGTGCACTGAATCAGAATATATTCTTACTGAGGCTGAAATTATACCCGATGAGAAAGATATTATTTTCCAGACGGACAAAATATTCTATACACCTTATGTTATCAAATCATTAAATTTTAATAATAAATCTATTTATTTTTATGATTGTATATTTACTTTTCCAGAGAACTCTCCATTAGAATTTGAAGATTTAACATTTAATAAATTTAATTTCGTAAATTGTTGGTTTGATGTAAATTTATCAATTGAAAACTGCAGATTCAATGCCAATTATCCTGTTAAAATTTATAATTGCACATTTACTGATAATGTCCGTTTTGCTGGAGAAAATTCAGAAATAGAAAAAATTGAATTTGTAAACTGTATTTTTAATAAATCTTTGGATTTTGAGCTTGATATTAATGGCTTTTTAATGAAGGGTTCAAAATTCATTGCCGACACTAATAAGTTTTTATCTGAAGATGAGGAATATACTTTTTACCAGTTTAGTTTTCCTGACATGCATATTGGAAACTTCAGTTTAATAAACTGCGATTTTAACAGTAAGGGTTTTAAAAATCTTTTTTCAATTAATCTTGAAGATACGGAAATTGAAATATTTTATCTCGAAAAAGTTAAACTTGAGACCATCAATTTTACAAATGCAACCATTTCAAAATCCCTTTTGATTGATTCACTTAAAGTTTCAGGATATATTGGTGTTCGTAATTTTGATTTTCCTTATGAGAATTCAAATGTTCCATGGTATAATATTAAAGGTGAGAAGTTCTGTATTTTTCAATATATAAACTCATCAGTTCAAATACCTTATCAGCCAAAAACTGATGAAGCACTTGCAAACGAAATACTTTATAACGACCTTATCAGTGCATACAACAAATTTAATACTATGTATCATACACGAGGGGATATTACATCGGCTAACGGCTCGTACATTGAAATTAAAGATATTGAAACACGCAGGCAAAAATATTTATACCAAACTAACCCAAACTTTAACATTTATCTGAATTATAAACTTAATGTTTTTTTAAAATATTTCTCTGATTATGCAACAAATCCTGCAAGGTCGTTAATTATTTCCCTTTATGTGATAATGATTTTCGGTGTTTTTTATTTTTTCACTTTTTCTAAATGGGATGGTATTAATTATAAATACTTTATCAGGAAATATAAATCACTGGCAATGTATTTTATGTCTGAAAAAAGTTTACAGGAATTTTATTTCAATGAAATAGAAAATGAATACCTGGATTTTAATCAATTCAAAATAAAATATCTTAATAAAAAAAATAAAATTCCATTTTTTATCAGGTTATTTGGCGCTCCGCTGTATGGTTTTTGGATGGCAAAACACAGGATTTCAATATTTGTTTATAAAAAAATCGAGATACTTGGTGGTACTTGGGATTCGCTTACAATTAGCAGAAAAATATCAGTTGGGCTAATTGTTAGTTTTTTACTTTTTATATATTTCCTGTTTGTAATTTTGATTAAAAGCATCAATGCATTTATATTAAGCTTGAATATGTTTATCATAATTGGATTTGGATTAATACCGGAAAAAGGTTTAGCCATGTATTTAGGCGTAATTGAAGCTATTATCGGCTGGTTCCTCCTTACAATTTTCACTATAACTTTGCTAAGCCAGGTGCTTCAAAGTATATAAAAATCATCATTTATATAAACTATAGTTAATAAGCAAGTTACAGAAGCAATATTTTAAAAAATTGTTAAAAAATCAGATTTTAAAAGCTAATATTATAAAACCGTTAACTTATTATATATTACCTTTATCTGATTTCTACTTGACTTAACAATTATTTTTAAGTAACTTTGTTTAAAAACCGAATATTTAAATTTTAAATACAAAATTATTATGAAAAAAATATTTTTTTTAACACTCGGCTTAATTTTATCAATTGGTATTAATATTACAAATGGTAAAAATTTACAGGCTTATCTTTCTACAACAACTTTTTATTCACCTACTGATGGTCCTTATATTGAAACTTATATGTCGGTATTTGGAAACAGTATAATTTTCACTAAAAAAGACAATGGCAAATTTCAAGGAACAATTGAAGTTATAATGATATTCAGAAAAGATAAAAAAATTGAAGATTTTGCCAAATATGAATTATTAAGCCCCGAAGTTGATGATACAACAAACATTAATTTCAATTTTATTGATCAACAACGGTTTGCCTTACCTAACGGCACTTATGAATTTGAATTAATTATTTCTGATAAAAACAAGAAAGATAAACCTTTTAGTATTACCGAACCTATCATTATTAATTATCCCCAGGATAAAATTTCGGTTTCAGGCATTGAACTGATTGAATCTTATACTAAAACATCCAATCCTAATATCTTAACAAAAAGCGGATATGATTTTATCCCTTATATAACTAATTTTTATCCTGAAAATATTAACAAACTTACCTTTTATTCAGAAGTTTATAATACTGAAAAAGTTTTCGGAGTAAATCATAAATTTATAATTTCTTATTTTATACAATCATTCGAAACATCTAAGAAACTTCCGGATTATTTAAAAATCAAAAGGGAAAATACAAAACCCGTAAATATTATCTTCAATGAGTTTGATATTAGCAGATTACCTTCAGGAAATTATCAATTGGTTATTGAAGTAAGAGACAAAGAAAACAATATTGTAGCATTTAACAAATTATTCTTTCAACGCAGTAATCCAAACATACAATTTGATATTAGTGATATTACTGCTTTAAGTGTTGAAAACAGTTTTGCAAGTAAAATTACAAGCAAGGATACTTTAAAGGAATATATACGTTCGCTTAGTCCAATATCTTCTCAAATTGAAAGAACATTTGCCTTTAAACAACTTATGAGTTCCGACCTGCAAACCATGCAACAATATTTTCTAAACTTTTGGCTAAGCCGCGATAATACAAATCCCGAACAAGCATGGCTTAACTATCTGGTAGAAGTTAATAAAGTTAATGCTGCTTACAAAACGCCTATAAAAAAAGGATATGATACTGATCGTGGAAGAGTTTACTTAAAGTACGGGCCTCCTAATATTATTACCGAAAGCTATAATGAGCCGAGTGCTTATCCTTACGAAATATGGCATTATTACACACTTGGAAAAGGTCAAAGAAACAAGAAATTTGTTTTTTATACTTTAGATATTGTTACAAATGACTTTGTACTTCTGCATTCTGATGCTTTTGGAGAGCTTTCAAATTACAGATGGCAGGTTGATCTTCACAGAAGAGACTTTGATCCAAGTAACCTGGACATAACAAGACCACCTGATGCATGGGGTAACAAAGCCAATGATTATTATAACATCCCACGTTAATTTCAAAACTTTTAACAAATAAATAATTTGTTTTTCAAATATTGAATTATTTTTGCATTTGTTAATGTTTTCATAACTATTGATAATCTCAATGTTTATTATTTACAATATTTTCAGGGTTTTTGCATGGTTGATTTCCAAACTTCCGTTTTGCCTGCTTTATATTATCTCAGATATTTTATATTTTTTAATCTATTATTTAGTAGGATACCGTAAAAAAGTCACTTTTAATAATTTAAGAAATTCTTTTCCTGACAAAAGCGACAAAGAAATAAAATCTATTGCTAAAAAGTTTTACAGGAATTTTTCTGATACTATCATAGAAGTTATAAAAATAAGAAGCATCACAAAAAAATCGTTAAATAAACGTGTAAGATTTAATAATTTAGAAATAATTGAAGAATTATATAAAAGAAATAAAAATGTTTTTATAACTTTAGGTCACTGCGGTAACTGGGAGTGGCTGGGTCTTAATGTCTCTTTAAATGCTCTGCACTCACCATTTGCAATAGTAAAACCCCTGAATAATCCGTTTTCTGAAAAATACATAACAAAATTAAGAACAAAATATTACAATAACCTGATACCTATCAAGCAAACTTATCGCACACTTATAAATATTAAGAACGAACTTTGTTTTGTTCTTATAGTTTCCGACCAATCACCTGCTAAAAACGAAATTAATCACTGGACAACTTTTTTAAACCAGGAAACCCCTGTATATTTAGGTACTGAAAAAATTTCAAAAGCATTGGATTATGCGGTTGTATTTTTTGATATTCAAAGAATCAAACGTGGCTATTATGAAGTAACCGTTTTGGAAATTACCGATAATCCTAAAGAAACTGCCGAATATGAAATAACTGAAAAATATTATCATTTATTAGAAGAAGCAATAAAAAAGCACCCGGATAACTGGCTGTGGTCGCACCGCCGTTGGAAACATAAAAAAACTGAATTTAAAAATAATACAAATAATAATTAAACATTTATTTTGCCAAAGATAGCTATTGTCATATTAAACTGGAACGGGAAGAAATTTCTTGAAGGTTTTCTTCCGTCAGTTATAAAGTACAGCATAAACGATGCTGATATCATTATTGCTGACAATGCTTCGGAAGACGGTTCGATTGATTACTTAAAAAATAATTTCCCAAATATCAGGATAATCAAAAACAAAATTAACGAAGGTTTTTCAAAAGGATATAATGATGCATTAAAACAGGTTGAAGCAGACTATTATATTTTACTGAATTCTGATATTGAAGTTACCGATAACTGGATAAACCCTGTAATTGAATTAATGGAAAGCGACAAAAAAATTGCAGCTTGTCAGCCAAAGATAAAATCATATAACAAGCCTGATAAATTTGAATATGCCGGTGCAGCAGGAGGATATATTGATAAATACGGTTATCCGTTTTGCAGAGGACGATTATTTCAAACTATTGAAAAAGACAACAAACAATATGATGATGTTGTTGAAGTATTTTGGGCTTCAGGTGCATGTATGTTTGTCAGGGCTGACCTTTATCATAAATACGGCGGACTGGATAACGATTTTTTTGCACACATGGAAGAAATTGATTTCTGCTGGCGATTAAAAAACGAAGGTTATAAAATTATCTTCTGCCCGTATTCAACGGTTTATCACATTGGCGGTGGTACTTTGCCTAAAAGTTCCCCACGTAAAACTTATCTTAATTTCAGGAATAATTTAACATTATTATATAAAAACCTGCCAAAAAACCGGCTGTTTAAAACTTTTTGTGCCAGATTATTTTTGGATGGTGCAGCAGCATTTAAATTTTTACTTCAAGGAGGTTTCAAAGACTTTATTGCAGTCAGCCGGGCACATAGCAGTTTTTACAGAAATTTTTCAAAAATCAAGCAAAAAAGAAATCAGTTAAAACAAAACAAAGTTTCTATGATATACAATTCAAATATTGCTTATGATTATTTCATCAAAAGAAAAAAATATTTCTTTGAACTTGATTCAGATAAGTTTGAGATAAAAACGATTATCTAACTTCCTTATTATCAATAAAACTTTCCAGTGCCAGTCGGTAAGAATTCAAACCAAATCCAATGATCATGCCTTTTGTATTCGGAGCGATAAGCGAAATATGCCTGTAATCCTCCCTTGAAAAAATATTTGAAATATGAACCTCAACAACCGGCGTTTTTATTGATTTCACTGCATCAGCAATTGCCACGGAAGTATGGGAATATCCTCCTGCATTTAAAATTATTCCATCATATAAAAATCCAACTTTATGAAGCATATCAATAATCTCACCTTCCACATTGCTTTGAAAATATTCAATTTCAATGTCGGGATAACTGCTTCGCAAGTGTTTTAAATACTCTTCAAACGAAAGAAATCCATATATTGATGGCTCGCGTCTTCCAAGTAAATTTAAATTCGGACCGTTTATTATTATGATTTGCATAACATTACAAAAATACTTAAATATTGTTTTGAACTCAGTAAAATGAATGTTTTTTATAATAAATCGCCATTTAACATTTAATAAATTCCATAACATTTGGAATATTGGAATATTGGAATATTGATTGTATCCATTATTCCATCATTCCATTATTCCAATTCTATAATTAAATATTAATT
>JAUWSB010000054.1 GCA_030610255.1 Bacteroidota bacterium | reverse complement strand
GGCAATCCACAATTAAAACCTGAAGCAAATAACCAGATTGATGTTTCGGTAAATTACCGGCAGGATAAGACCGGGACTTTTTATTTTGATATTTTTTATTCTTATGTTACAAATTTCATAACCGGAAAAGAAATTCCTCCTTCGGTAGTTAAACCCCAATCAAAAGGAGTTGTTGGTGTTAAGCAATTTTATAATGCTGACCATGTGTTTTTATACGGCTTTGAATTTTCTTATGCTTCACCTGAAAATAACAAACTCGGTATTATGGCTGTGGCATCAATTACAAGAGGTGTTAATCCTTTATCAACAAAATATATTATTGAAAACAATCAGGTAATTGGTGAAGAAAAAATCAAGAACGACCCTTTACCCGAAATCCCACCGTTTGAATCCTTTATCAGTGTTTTCTATAAATTTTTAAATTCCAGGATAATTCCTAAAGTATCAGTCAGATTAGTTGCTGCACAAAAGCAAATTTCACAAGCTTATTACGAGACGAAAACTCCGGGATTTGTTTTGGCAGATTTTTCCGTAAATTATAAATACAATAAATACCTGAGTTTATCAGCGGGAGTAAATAACATTTTCAACAAAGCATATTACGAACATCTGAACAGAAGAATAATTGGCAGCAGGCAACCGTTATATGAACCGGGGAGAGTGTTCTTTATCAACCTTATTCTCAAAATATGAAATTAATAAGACAAAACAAAAATGCTAAAACAAACATTTCTTTTAATATTAGTAATTTTAAGTTTATCAGCTTGTGAGAAAAATGAGTATAAACTTGTAAAGTATCTTGTAACCGATTCTGAATCCGGATTTTTTGTTACATACAGAAACAGCTCTGGCGCAACAGTTTCTGAAGAAATAACAGTTGCAGGCACTGAAGATGAATGGACTTACACTTATAAAGCCGAAAAAGGTGATATTGTTTATGTATCAGGTATTTATAAAGATATTAATTCGAAAATCAAGGTGGCAATTTTAATTGACGGAAAAGTTTATAAACAAGCATCAAGTAAATATGATACTATTAGTTTTGTTACCGTTTCCGGAACTATCCCGTATTAAATAAGGGATTGAAGCTCCTTTGTTGTTGTTAAAGAAGAAAAAAACTAAATATATTTTCTGATGCAACTATACAAGATATAAACTTGTCTTTAAAACATAACTAAATAGTGTGCTGATAAGTAATATTATTGAATGTAAAAAGTTATTAGTTATAAGTTATTAGTTAATTGTTAATTATTATATGATTATTTAAGCGGTGTCATCGAATAACGTATAACATATAACGTATAACGTATAACATATATCCTAAAACCTATTAGATACAAAAAATACATGAAACTATCAAAAACCATATTTTTTTTAATAGTAATTTCTACTTTAATGATAATGGTAAATTCCTGTAAAAAAGAAGAACCTGATGATGAACAGGAAAATCAAAAGATAATCCTAAGTTTTGCGTTTTTAGTTGATGGACAGGATTTACAAACCGATACAATGATCTATATCAACGAAGCCAGCAATCATTATTTAATCAACGAAATACAATATTTTATTTCTGATGTTACTTTACATAATTCAAACGGCAGCTCTTATTTAATTGATGAATGGAAAGACATTCATTATATTGACACTGATATTCCCACAACGTGGACATGGGAGGTTTTTGATAATATTTCTGCCGGAAACTATAATTCCATCTCATTTACTTTCGGAATTAATGAAGAAAAAAACCAAACGCTGATGTTTGTTAATCCACCTGAATCATTCATGTTCTGGCCTATATATCTGGGAGGCGGATACCATCATATGAAATTAAACGGCAAATGGTTAGACGAAAACCAACAAATCAGCCCGTTTGATTTTCACCTGGGCATCGGGCAAATTTATTATAGTTACCCCGATTCAATAACCGGATTTATTCAGAACTACTTTAATGTTGAATTACCAAATTCTGCTTTTTCTTTGGATAAAAATCAAACAAGGGAAATTCAGATTATTATGAATATTGAAAACTGGTTTAAATCGCCAAACACTTATAACCATGATGATTGGGGCGGTGATATAATGCAAAACCAGGAAGCAATGCATTTAGCATGTGAGAATGGACATGATGTTTTTACAGCTGAGTTTATTTATTAAAATTGTTATAATTTTGTTTGACATCATACATTTTACTTTTGACTTTTGACATCATACATTTGAAATAGCATTACTAGTACAATACAAATTATGATAAAATACAGAAACATAATCTTTATAATAAGCTTTGGTTTATTGCTTTTTTCCTGCAAAAAGGATGAACCGACACCTATTCCATATCAGCCGACCCCCTATAATATTGAGATACCTTTTGGATTCCCAACTAATTTGAACATTCCTGCTGATAATCCAATGACAGTTGAAGGAATTGAATTAGGAAGATATTTATTTTACGATGGAAGGATGTCGGGAAGGACTCATCCCGATTCTTTGATGAGTTGTGCAACATGCCACATACAGGCAAATTCATTTGAATGCGGAATTGACCATCCTGAATACATAGGTGGATTTACGCATGGTATAACAGGCAAACCCACTCCTCATGTTATGTTACCTATGATAAACCTGGTTTGGAATAGCTCCGGTTATTTATGGAATGGTTTTATTTATTCTGAAAATCCTAATGCTCAATTCCGGAATATTGAAGATTTGGTTTGGATGGGAATTGTTGCAGAACATGAAATGAACAGCGATACAAACCGTGCAAAAGAAGTAATTCAAAATATTCCGGGTTATCCCGAATTATTCAAAAAAGCATTCGGCTCGGAAACCGTTACTGTTAAAAACATGGGTCGTGCAATTGCTCAGTTTATCAGGACTATTATTTCTGCCAATTCAAAGTTTGACAAGTACCTGCGTGGAGAGGTACAATTATCACAATCCGAATTACATGGATTTGTATTGTTTACAACCGAAGAGGGAGCAGACTGTTTTCATTGCCACGGCGGATATGGAAACCCGCTTTTTACAACACACCTTTATTATAATAACGGTAAAGATTCATTATTTACCGGACCTTACGAAGACCCGCGTGATAGGTACCATGTTACAGGCGACCCAATGGACTACGGTGCTTACAAAGCAACAACCCTGAGAAATATTGAACTGACAGGACCATACATGCACGACGGACGTTTTGCCACTCTTGATGATGTTATTGATTTTTATTCTCACCATCTGCTCTGGTCACCTTATATTAACCCCTTAATGCATCATATAAATAATGGAGGGGTTCAGTTAACTCCAAATGAAAAAACCGACCTGAAAGCATTTATTCAAACCTTACGGGATAATGAATTTTTAACTAATTCTGATTTCGGGCCACCGGATAAATTTCCTGATGGGAAATAAAATATACCCCACCTCGATGGCAGAGACCAGCCATGGCGTGTCTCTACTATTATTATTTTAAATAATAAAATCCCAAATTTCAAAATATAAATAACAAATAATAATCGATTCAAATTCCGAAATCACAAAAAGCTGTAATACCGTGTAATATTGTTATTTTAGTCATTGTTTATTGTAATTTATTTGAATTTTGTGATTTGTTTTTTGGTACTTATTGGCAAGCTATTTGACTTTACAGACGGACACTACATAGGTTTCATCCCTAAATTATACATTATAAAGGAATAAATATCGGTTGATTCTTCTATGATCTTTGAAGTAGGTTTTCCGGCGCCATGACCTGCCATGGTTTCAATTCGTACCAAAACAGGATTTTTCCCTGAATTCATTTCCTGCAATGTAGCCATATATTTGAATGAATGCAAAGGCACAACTCTGTCATCATGATCGGCGGTGATGGCAAGCGTAGCCGGATAATTAAGTCCTTTTTTAATATTATGCAAAGGTGAATATCCAAGCAAATATTCAAACATTTCCTTGTTTTCTTCACTGGTTCCGTAATCACCTGCCCATGCCCATCCGATTGTAAATTTATGATACCTGAGCATATCCATCACCCCAACAATAGGAACGGCAACCTTAAACAATTCCGGACGCTGATTCATACAAGCTCCGATGAGTAATCCACCATTAGAACCACCGATAATGCCAAGCTTTTCAGATGATGTATATTTTTCTTTTATCAGATATTCGGCAGCAGCTATAAAATCATCAAATACATTTTGCTTTTTTAATTTAATACCTGCTTCATGCCAATCTTCTCCGTATTCTCCCCCACCCCTAATATTAGCAACTACGTAAATTCCTCCATTCTCAAGGAATATCAAACGGCTTACACTAAAACCCGGAGTCATGCTGATATTAAATCCACCATAGGCATATAATATGGTTGGATTATTTCCATTCATTTTAATGCCTTTTTTATGAACTATAAACATTGGCACTTTTGTTCCATCTTTACTTTCATAAAAAACCTGTTTGGTAGCATATTCATCAGGGTTGAAATCTATTTCTGATTTATGGTAAATCTCCGATTTATTATTTTTTACATCATATTTATAAATAGTTGAAGGAAAAGTAAAAGAAGTGAAACCGTAAAAAGCTACATCTTCATCTTCCTTTCCGTTAAATCCAAACATTGTTCCTATTCCCGGCAGGTTCATATCATTTAATAAATTGCCTTCCAAATCATAAACAAAAGCCTGGCTATATGCATCTTTCATATATTCAACAACTAATTTACCGCCAACATAGTCAACCGATTCTAAAACCTCATCTTTTTCAGGAATAATTATTTTCCAGTTTTCTGCTTCGGGTTTTTTGGGATTTAATAAAACAAGTTGCTGCTTTGGAGTTTCATAATTTGTTATCATTAGAAAATTATCATCAATGTGATCAATTACCTGGTATTCATTATCAAAACCTTCGGCAATTTGTTTAAACTTACTACCGGGAATTGTAAGGTTTTTATAATATAATGCATTGCCGCTTGTTGTCTCCGATTCGCTTATAAACAAGTATTTTTCATCTTCAGTAATGTAAGCAACATAATTTCTTAGAGGATATTTTTTGTTTTCAAATATCAGTTTATCATCTTTTTGAAGAGTTCCAATTTTATGATAATTAACTTTATGATATTCGTTCTTATCCGACAGTTCTTCACCTTCGTCAGGCGGGTCATAAGTGCTGTAATAAAAGCCATAATCTTTCCATGCGATAATTGAGAATTTCACCCATTTAATATGATCATCAAGTTTTTCGCCTGTTTCAATATTTAGAATAAAAATTTCGCTCCAATCAGAACCGCCTGTTGATACTCCATAAGCTAATAGCTTGCCATCATGCGAAACACTTAAATTTGTTAGAGCTACAGTACCATCTTCCGAGAATTTATTCGGGTCAAGCAAAACACGGGGTTCGTCATCCAAACCTTCCCGAATATAAAGTACACTTTGGTTTTGCATACCATCATTCTTAAAAAAGAAATAATTCTTTCCTTCTTTAAAAGGAACTCCATACCTGGGATAGTTCCAAATTTTGGTCAGGCGTTCATTAATTTTATCTCTGAAAGGAATTTTTTCAAGATAATCAAAAGTGATTTCATTTTCAGCTTTCACCCATTCTGCTGTTTCTTCCGAATTATCATCTTCAAGCCAGCGGTAAGGGTCCGGCACTTCTACACCAAAATAAACATCAACAGTATCAACCTTTAGTGTTACCGGATATTTTATTCTTTTTTGTTCTGAACAACTAATCATAGCAATAAATGCAGTTAAAATTAAAAAATAAGAAAGTTTTTTCATTGTAATATTCTTTAAATGATTAATATACTGATTCTTATTAACAAACATTAAAATTTTGGTAAAGATAAAAAAATAGCAGCTAATCAGTATTAAATTAATAATGAAATTTTTTACAAATATTTTTTTGAATTGAGGAATCCGTATGAACGGACGCCCTGCGGTTGTAAGGGGAATAAAGGAAATATGGGTATAGGGGAAATATGGGAAATAAAGGAAATAAGGGGAATATAGGAAATAGGGAAAATACTGGGCACCATACCCCTAACCTTTATTCCTATATACTTATATACCTTTATACCGTTATACCGTTATACCGTTAACTGATTATTTCCTACCGTTATCTGATTAATTATTTAATAATATATAAAAATATAGTATGTTTGTTAAGATTATTAACAGTATAATTTCAAATGAAATCTTACATCATTATATATTTTTTACTTTTTCCTATCATCCTTAATGCACAGTGTATTGACCAAGTCAATTTTAATTACTGGACAATGGAAGGAAACCCGAATTCAACATGGATTGTACTGAATGACAGTACAGTTCTCGAAGACGGTGACGCACAACCACCAACTTTTTTCGTTGGTAATGAAGAGTTCCTGAATGTAAAAATCCGTGGTAAAATGAAGGTTAACGATTGCTTTGACGATGATTTTCTGGGATTTGTGTTTGGATATAAAAGTCCTGCATATAATACATCAAATACTGATTATGAATTTATTCTTTTTGATTGGAAAAAAAGTAAAGGTTGGTCATTCGGATGTTTTGCCAAGGAAGGCTTTTCTTTAGTAAAAGTAAACAAGACCATGAATGAACAGGATATATGGAATTATTTCTGGGGTCATAAAAATGAAAATAATGTATTTGAGATATTATCAACAAAATACGGAAACAACAAAGGATGGCATTATGATACAACTTACTATTTTGAATTAACATATACCTCAACGCGGATAATTATTATTATTAATGATGAAACTATTTTTGATATTCCCGGTTGTTTTGAGCCCGGAAGATTTGGATTTTATAGTTTCTCCCAGCAAAACACTGTCTTTGAAAGTTTTGATTATCAGTTACAATTCGATTTCAAAACAGAGCCATCTATTGTATGTATTGATGAACCTGTCAAATTTCTGGCAATTGATACTGATTGCTCTGTAATCCCGACAAACATAATATCATGGAACTGGGATTTTGGCGACGGAACAACAAGCAATGATATCAACACGGAACATACTTATGAAGCTTCAGGTAGTTACCCTGTGCAACTCATGGTAATAGACAATAATAATTGCAGAGACAGCGTGCTCCGGATCATTACTGTAAAACCTCCACCCGACGTTAACCTCGGTCCTGATACATTGATACCATACAAAGGTTCTATTACTCTTGATGCCGGTTTTTTGGGAGCATATTATTACTGGTCAACCGGTGAAAATACAAGAACTATTACGCTTGATAACTTAAGAAAGGATACTCTTGTGGGCGTAGAAGTAAATTATGAAGGCTGTGATGGTTATGACGAAATCCTGATAAGCGTTGCCGATCCTCAACCCAGCCGTCTTTATGTCCCGAATGCTTTTTCTCCAAATGGCGACTCAAAGAATGATATATTTAAACCTGTAAGTCAGAATGTTGATAAATTTAAAATGTATGTCTATAATCGCTGGGGAACCCTGATATATGAAACCAATGATCCAACCAATGGCTGGAATGGTAAATTCAATGGTTCTGAATGCCCGCTTGGAGTTTATATCTGGAAAATTGTATATGATAATACGGATATTGAAGAAAATATTACTAATAAAACTCTTTTCGGACATGTAACACTTGTAAGGTAAAGTTTTGGACTAAGTGCCTAAGTTAGTTTTAAATCAAGTTAAAAATTAAAATCAACTTTAGTATAATATTACGAGTTACGAATTACGGATTACGAATTGTGAATTACTTCTTACTCCATACTCCCTACTCCTTACTGCTACTGCTACTGCCACTGCTACTGCTCCAATTACTCACAACAGAAGTAAAAATTTCGACCTAAGTTCTTAATACTTCACAACCACCTTTGTTTTCCACCTTCCTGAAAGATAATAAACAAACGATAATATCATTCCAAGTACCCATGCAATAGGTATTCCCCACCAGATTCCAATCTCTCCTATTTCAAGTGAAAGGAAGTATGAAACAGGTATCCTGACTATCCATAACGAAATAAGTGTAATAAACATAGGCACTAAAGTTGCTCCTGCTCCTCTCATTACGCCATTAAAAACAAACATTGTGGAAAAAATAATATAAAATGAACCTACAATGACAAGATATTGATAACCGGTTTCTATCACATTTATATCAGATATAAACGCACCCATAATATATCTGCCAAAAGATATTGCAATAATTGTAACCGTAACCGAAATAACTGATGTCATGAATAAAGTTGCTTTTAATCCATTATTTATTCGCTTAGGTTTATTAGCTCCTAAATTCTGACCAACAAATACAGCCAGGGCATTTGCAAAATTCATAGCAGGCATTACTACAAACGAATTAATTCGCATAGCCACACTGTATGCAGCTATGGTATCAGTTCCAAACATATTTACAATTCTGAATAAAGCCAGCATTCCTAAAGCAACAAAAGTATTTTGAAATCCCGTTGGTAAGCCAATCCGCAAGCTTTTGCGAAAGATAATTTTATCAAATTTCAATTTCAGTATTGAAAATTTAATCACTTTATGATATTTATTAAGATACAAAATAACAGCAATAAATGCACATCCCTGCGAAATTATTGTTGCTATTGCAACTCCCGATATTCCCCACTTTAACACAATCACAAAAAGCAAATCCAGCAGAATATTTATAATTGTTGAAATAATCAGAAAAATCAAAGGTGTAACAGAATCGCCCAGACCTCGCAGAATTGCACTTGTACCATTAAAACCAAAAAATAATATTGCACCCGAAATAAAAATATTAAAATACTGAACTGCTTCAGGGATGATACTTTCGGGAAGGTCAATAAGGCGGAAAATTTCCTTGCTGAAAATAATTCCGATAATGCTAATGATTATAGAAGCAAAAAACAGAAAAATATACAGAGTATCAATTGCTTTTTTAACATTTTTAAGGTCTTTGGAACCAAAATATTGAGCAATTACAATAGTTGATCCTGTTGCAATCCCGATTATAAACGACATCAAGGCAAATATCAACGGGAATGAAGCACCAACAGCACCCAGTGCTTCTTTTCCGAGATAATTCCCGATAATTATGCTATCAATTATATTGTATAACTGCTGAAAAACATTACCCAAAAGCATAGGCATTGCAAACCTGAAAATTAATTTACTTTCTTTTCCTACGCTTAAATCTCTCATCATTTATTTTTTAAACTAAAGCTATCTGTAGTGGATATTTATCAAGCAGTTGCGGGTTTCGTGTTACGTGTTGCAAGTTATTATACGAACTTGTTGAACTTTGCAGGATGTATCAAATGCATTATTGATAATGTTTTGATGAATATTTCGCCCCTAAAGGCTATATTTTTTTGAAAGCATTTTTCTATAAACATTTCGTCCCTAACGGGACTATTTTTTAAACTCCGTTAGGAGTGAAATGTTTATAGAACATAGTAATAGCCGTAATTTAAAGCTCCGTAGGAGCGAAATATAAAACAAAGTTATGACAATAATTAGCAACTCATTTTAATTTAATCGGACATCAACGATTTTAATTCTTAATTCTTAATTCTCAATTCTCAATTCGTAACAACAATTTTTGTAAACCACAAAACTAACGATTTTCATTGATATAGCTAAAAAATTTATTATCTTTGCAAAATAAGCAACAGCCCGTTCTATCGCCACGATACGTTTTACGAATCGGGGAGGAAAGTCGGGACAACACAGAGCACCATACTTCCTAACGGGAAGGCTCCGATATATTTCGGAGACAGCAAGTGCCACAGAAAATAACAGCCTAAGCTCCTTTTTACAGGAGATGGCAATGGTGAAAACGCGAGGTAAGAGCTCACGCCACATTAAGGTGACTTAATGCGGGGGTAAACCTTATGGGTTGAAAGGCTAAATATACCGGGGTTTGAGGGTTGCTCGCCCGATCCCGAAGGGTAAGCCGTTAGATCCTGCCGGTGACGACAGGACCAGATAAATGATAGAATTCCGGCTGATACCGGAAACAGAATCCCGCTTACAGGACTGTTGCTTTTTTAAAAAAATAAT
Organism: Bacteroidota bacterium; assembly: GCA_030610255.1. Classification (GTDB taxonomy): domain Bacteria; phylum Bacteroidota; class Bacteroidia; order Bacteroidales; family JADFUO01; genus JADFUO01. Next base: position 3,425 of record JAUWSB010000054.1, on the reverse strand, counting down.
TATTTTTGTAAAAACAGTATTTATAAATAAATTTATTAAAAAATGGAAAAAATATTAGTACCTGTTGATTTTTCCGAACATACTGATAAAACATGCCAGTATGCATTGGAAATTGCAAAAAAGTTTAATTCCGAAATTCGCCTTTTTCATTCGTATTTTGACCAGGTAATTGTATCAGACAGTAGTTTTCCTACGGGCATTGATACTAACACCATGATGAATGAGCAATTGTTGATTGACATTGAAAAACGTGCAAAACTTGACTTACAAGAACTGCAATCAAAATTAATTGATCAGGTAAAACACGAAAAAATTAAAGATGTTAAAATAGTTTATACACTTGTTGGTGGTGACCCGGAAAACGAAATCGTTTCACTTTGCGAAGACTACAAACCTGATATTATAATCATGGGCTCAAGTGGTAAAGGAAACAAAGGAATTTTAATGGGGAGTGTTTCTAAAAAAGTAATGAACAATGCAAAAGTCCCGGTTTTAGCAATACCTGAAACTTACAGCTACTCAGGAATTAATAAGATTATGTATGCCACTGAATTTAATGAATCAGACAGTGATATTATCAAGAGATTACTTAAAATGTTTTCTTCTTTCGATATAAAAATTAACTGCGTCCACTTGAATATAGATGATGACAGAACAGTTGATAACGAAATGATGGATAACCTGAAAAGAATTTTTGCAGAAGAAAATAAAAATGGAATTATTCATTTTGAAATAATTGATTGCGATAAAATTGCTCCTGAAATTGAAAATTATGTTACAAATAATCAAATTGATATAATTGCCTTTCTTTCACAAAAAAGAAATATCTTTAAAAAATTATTTAAAAATATTGTAACAAAAAAACATTTATTTGAAGCAGGTGTCCCGCTTTTAGCTTTTCATGGATAAGAGAAATATTCATACGAAGGCATCCCTTAAGGGTAAAATCATAAAATTATTCTATTAGAATAGTATATTTGAAATTCAAATTTTAACATATTGATTTCTCTTGCTAATGAAACTATCCGTCATAATAGTAAATTACAACATTAAGTATTTTCTTGAGCAGTGCCTGTATTCTGTCAGGAAAGCATGCAAGGGTATTGAATCTGAAATATTTGTTGTTGACAACAATTCAGTTGACGGGTCTGTAAAAATGACAAGGGAAAAATTCCCTGAAGTAACAGTAATTGCCAATAATGAAAACAAAGGCTTTTCAAAAGCTAATAATCAGGCAATTAAAAAAGCCAAGGGAGAATATATTTTACTTCTAAACCCTGACACTGTTGTTGAGGACGATACTTTTAAAAAACCCATTTCATTTATGGATGAACACTCTGAGGCAGGCGGACTGGGTGTTAAAATGATTGATGGAAAAGGCAAATTTCTGCCTGAATCAAAACGGGGCTTTCCTTCTCCTGCTACAGCTTTTTACAAGATTTTCGGTCTTTCGGCTATTTTTCCAAGGTCAAAAACCTTTGGGAAATATCATCTCGGATACCTTGATAAAGATGAAATTCATGAAGTAGATGTTCTTGCAGGTGCTTTTATGATGCTAAGAAAAAAAGTCCTTGAAAAAATCGGTATTTTGGATGAAGCATTTTTTATGTACGGCGAAGATATTGACATCTCGTACCGCATCATAAAAGCAGGATATAAAAACTACTATTACCCCGAAACACGCATTATCCATTATAAAGGCGAATGCACAAAAAAAAGCAGTATAAATTATGTGTTCATTTTTTATAATGCGATGGTGATTTTTGCTAAAAAGCATTTCTCTCCCAAAAATGCACGTATGTTTTCTTTTCTGATAAATATTGCAATTTACCTTCGTGCATTCTTTGCAATTGCGAGCAGGTTTTTTTCAAAAGCATTTTTGCCACTTACTGATGCTGTTTTACTTTTTATCGGCATATATTTTATAAAAACTTACTGGGAACAGAATGTAATATTCCCAAACGGAGGTCATTACCCTTTTGAATTTATTGCCTTTGTTGTACCTGCTTATATCCTGATATGGCTGTTCTCAATTTATCTGAGCGGAGGTTATGACCGTCCGCTAAAGATTTATAAAATTTTTCAGGGTATGATAATCGGAACAATTATAATACTTGTTGCTTATGCATTGTTGAGCGAATCATGGCGTTTTTCAAGAGCTATAATTTTATTAGGAGCCACCTGGGGAATTATTTCTTTATCAGGTATCCGGCTATTTCTTCATATTTTAAAACTGAAAAATATTGAAATTGGAACTGATAAAAACAGGCGTTTCATAATAGTTGGAAATAAAGAAGAGTCGCAAAGAGTTTCAAAAATCATACAAAAAACTCATTTGAAACCCGCGTTTATCGGACTTGTTAATCCATCAGAAAAACAAACGAAAAATAATGATTTTATAGGTAACATAAACCAAATTAAAGATATTATTACAATTTTCAGAATTAACGAAGTAATATTTTGTTCAAAAGATATTACTCATCAAAATATTATTGATAAAATGTCGGAGCTGCATTATTCGCAGGTTAATTATAAAATTGCTCCTGAAGACAGTCTTTCAATAATCGGAAGCAACTCAATAAACACATCCGGCGACCTGTATATCATAAACATAAATTCAATTGACAAGATATATAATAAACGAAACAAGAGATTTCTTGATATTATCACAAGTTTACTTTTATTTGGAATTTTCCCGGTTGGAATTTTTATTTTTAAATCACCCTTGGGTTATTTTAAAAATATCTTTTTAGTCTTATTTGGAAAAAAAACCATAGTTGGATATTACCACTATGATGATGTATCAATTGATAAATTGCCTGAAATTAAGAAAGGGATTCTTAATCCTACAGATGCTTTCAGAACAAGAAAGATAAATAAAGATACAATTGAAAAACTTAATCTGATATATGCCCGCGATTATAAAATTTATAATGATTTAAATATTATTTTCAGAGGTTTTAAAAATTTGGGAAGGAAAGGAGATGATTAATGAAGATTAATAGAGATTAAAAGAGATTAATGGAAATTGATGGAAATAAATTTATTATATGTTGAAATTATTATTGAGAAATAAGTTATTGGTAATAGGTTATCAGTCTTGAGTTTCATTTTGCAGACTGCCGACTGCTAATTGCTTATTTATTTCAGTTACTGGTTAACATCTTCTCTTTTTAAATTAAATTAAAATAAAATAAGTACTTCATCTAAAAACTAATTTTTATGGAATTAAAACTAACACGCCCTCTTGCAGTTTTGGATATTGAAACAACTGGCTTAAAAGTAGCCACCGACAGAGTTGTTGAAATAAGTATCGTAAAAATTTCTACTGACGGCACATCAAAAATCAAAACACAACGGATAAATCCGACAATTCCGATTTCAGACGAAGCATTTTCAATACACGGCATCACTAATGAAGACGT
>JAUWSB010000090.1 GCA_030610255.1 Bacteroidota bacterium | reverse complement strand
CAAAACAATCATTGTACTTTTAATGTTAATATCAACATCAGTTTTTTTTGCAGGTTGTATATGTGACGATGAGCCTGTTATTCATCTTATTATTATTTAAATGTTTATGGAAATATTACTTGTGATGGTACAATTGGAAACGGAAGTACTTATGACTGTTTTTCATTACATCCTGAAGGTATTAATATGAATATCAGCGGAAGCGGTGAATGTAAGTTTGGAAGGATATATAAAAATACAACAACAAATACAACGACAAATTTGACATTGGATATAGATGTTGAAGTTTATTATAATAGTACAGCTAATGCAGTTTATAATAATGCGGCAAGCACAACACTCAACATCATTATAAACCCGGGCTATACTTTAGAACTTCATGGAACAATAGAGTTTAAATACACAAGTACAAGATTATTAACATTACTTATTAATTCCGATGCAACAGGAACCGGTGCATTGTTAGATAATGGTGTTGATAATTCCGATGCAGATAATACAAATGTTGAGCAGTATTTAGTTTTTAATAACAGTGGAAACACAGAGTATCATTTTGTATCAATACCGGTTGCAAACCACCTTGTTGAGAATAGCTTAAATAATTATTATGTCTATCCTTTTAATGAAACAAATAATAGTTGGGATTATTTGTCAACCGGTGATAGTTTGGAAGTTGGCAAAGGTTATGCGGTTTTTTATTCGGGTATACAAAATACTACTGTTACCTTTTCAGAAACCTTAAACACAGGCGATCAGATCATAGCTGTGACCAAAACAGATTATTCAGGTACTCCTGCTGATGATAACTGGAATTTGGTAGGAAATCCTTTTCCATCGCCGATTGATTGGGATGATGTAACACCAACAAACATTGAATCTGCAATTTATACCTGGAATAGTTCAACCCTGGTATATGCGAGTTATAGTAGTGGAGCCGGAACGAATGGATATAATAATGATGGGATCATTCCTGCTATGCAAGGCTTTTTTGTGCATGCAACGAATTCAGGAAATTTTACAATTCCGCAATCAGCAAGAGTTAATGATCATTCGCAGGGATATTTGAAAAATGCTGAAAATATCAGTAATGTTTTACGATTAAAGACCGCCGGAAACGGATATAATGACGAGACAATTGTCAGGTTTATTGAAAATGCAGGTAATGGTTTTGACGGGGAATATGATGCATATAAATTTCTTTCCGTGTCGGATAGTGTGCCGCAATTATATACACTTGCAGTTGACAATAATAAATTATCAATTAATGCATTAGCATTTTTTTTGAATACGGTAATAGTGCCTTTGAACTTTCAAGTAGGGGTTCAGGGTGAATATTCAATTACAGCAACAGGGTTAGAAAGCTTCAACGATCCATTAAATATCGTTTTGGAAGATTTATTGGAAAATACGACTCATGATTTACTTGAAAATCCGGTTTATGAATTTTCAGCAAACCCTGATGACGATGAGGAAAGGTTTTTACTGCATTTTGATGGAGTTACATTATTAGATGAATTATTTTCTAATAACGGGATAGAGATTTATTCACACGGAGAATTTATTTACATAAAGAATAATTCAAATGAATCGGTTAAAGGAGAGATATCAATCTATAATATTCTTGGTCAAAATATTTATTCTGCAACCCTGCCAAACATTTCCTTAAACAGAATAAATCCCAATTGTAAAACAGGCAATTATATCGTAAAGCTTCAAACAGGAAATAATGTTTACACACACAAAATATTTATAAAATAATTTATTATAACCTTAAAAAATCCGAAATAAAATGAAAAAACATTTAAAATTCACTCTGTTATTTATTACCATGATATTGATTTCAATAACATTAAATGTTTATGCAGACGGACCACCCAATCCGCCACCTCAGGGCGGTGACAAACCCCCCGTTGGTGGTGGTGCGCCAATTGGGGGCGGATTAGTAATTTTGTTGGTTTTAGGATCAGGTTATGGTGTAAAGAAATTCTATGATTATAAGAAGAAGGAATTGTTGGATTGATAAATCAAAATATTATTTTCTTAAACTGAATTTTGCATGTCCAATCACATTATCACCTTCAAATATTTCAACTTTATAAAGTCCTGTCGTCATTTCCTGTGTTTGTCTTTTTGTCCAGTATAAGCATATATCCATAGATTTATTTTGATAATCTATTGATTTTTTAATTGAGTATTGCAATTTCTCCCCTTGGTAAATAAATGAATATTCATCACCTCTTCCCTTAGTTAATATTTTATTATCAGGACGTGCAATTCTAACATAGATTTCTTTGTTACCGGCAGGTATGATGGTGTTTTCACTTAAAGTGAAACAAATTTTAATTTTATTAACCCTGCGGGCTTTGTCGGTAATACTTTCTTTGCCACCCGACCTTGAACGTATTGCATTGGAAGTAACTTTATATGTTTTTAATACCGATGCTTCTTCAACCTTTTCTGTGAGTTCTCCGGTAAACTTTGTTAATTCTATGTTTTTCTTTTGTTCAAGCTGGTATTCGCGTTTAATTTTTATATTCTCATTAGTTAGTTCCTTGTTAAGCCTGTATAAAGAATCCATTTGATGTACATAACCCTGGGCGACTTTTTGCAGGAGCCCCAATTTCTTCTTAACCTTATAATATTCCCATTGTGTATTAAGGAGCTTTTTAATCTCTCTTGCGTTTGCTTGAATAACACTGTCTTTTACAAATAATGAATCCGATAATGTTCCGTATTCTTCTTTGATCCTGTTGTGCTCCGTGAGTAATGAATCAAGCTCGGACCGCAACTCTACTCTCTGATTTTCTTTTTCGGTGAGCAAAGTGTTTAGGTTTGACTTTGTTAGTACCAACCATGCTGCTAAAGCCACAATTATAGCAATCAAAATACCGACTATTATTTTTAGTGCATTAGAAGACTTTTTGACTGTTACGGGTTCATTTTGGGGAGGTGTTGTATGCTCATTCATAGTTCATCAATTTTTGGTTTTTGCAAATATAATATTTTTTTAGAGAATTTTCTATTAGAACACAAAATATAAATTGAACTAATCTATGGTTTAGGGGTAAAGGTAAGGATGCCCGTATAGTTTAGATGTAAAGGTTAAGTGAAACACACATTACCATTACCTTCACCCAAACCGGCTTCCTAACCATAACCCTAACCTAAAAATTAATGTGCCGATCCAATCACCTTAAACTGATCTCCGGTTTCTTTAATTATCTTTCTGTACCATTCTTCGCCATATCCGGGTTGTTTGATTTTTGGGTTTTGTTTGCCCGGATCAGCTTCTTTTACATTGCCATCCATAAATTTCATGAAAAGATATTGATAAAGTTTTTTCCATTCATAAACCACACTATTACCTTGGTTAACTGAGTAATTTGTTAAATAAGCAATGGCAAGATCTTTATCTTTTTTATACAATTCCATAGCACCGGCATCCACCGCAGGAGTAAAATAAATAAATTCATTTTCAAAAGCACTTTGCACTTTTTCAATTTCAGGATGGATTAAATTATAACGAGTATAGGCAAAATTCGACACCTGGTTAAATATCCAAAATGCCGAATTATCCGACCATTCCATCATAGCGCCGTTACCCGTTGCATAAGTTTCAGGGATTTCGGTAATGCTGGAGTACATTGGAACGTAAACAGAATTTGCTGCATCATCAACACCAAACCAATAAATTCCACCGATCTCATCAGGCAGCCATGAACGTGATTGAACAATAAATGAAAAACCTGTTTGCTGGGTAGCAGTTGCTCTTTCATTACAATAAGCGACACTATCAACAACCCATGTTAACGGACGCCAGCGATAAGGAAGACCAAAAGGACCTGCACCGATGTCATTTCTCATATCCAGCTCTGTGCCTTCCAAATGGTCGCGCATAAACATCATCATATCATGTACAGATACTTTTTTATTTGGCTTAATCCATAAAGGCATACGGTTGTTTGCAAAATTTTCCGGTGTTAAAGGAGAACCTTTAATATGTTCTTTGGGATGAGTAATATGTCCTTTAACGTATTCCCAATATTCGTCCATTCCTTCAGTTAGCTGATTAAACATAGTCCAGACACGGATTTCGCAAAAACGAGCACCACCAAAACCAACCGGAGCATAAACATCAGAAAAACTGAAATCTTTATCCTCACCGGCATAAAAACCTTTTCTTTTTGCAAAAGAAATTACATCAGGTGCATTGAACACATCAGCATTAGGATTTTCCCAATTGTTAACAGCCTGATAATCGAAAGTGGTAATTCTGGCCTGATTAGCATGGGCACAAACGTATCCGTCCGGAATTCTGAGAGCAACCCAAACAGCGCCTTTTTCTGTCATTAACGAATCTTTCGTTAAAGAAATAGTCCCGCCTTTTCCAATTAATTCCATAATCCAGACTTCATTAGGATCAGAAATTGAGAAAGATTCGCCGGTACTGTAATATCCATACTCATCCATCAATTCGGAAATAACCCGGATAGCTTCACGTGCGGTTTTCGAACGTTGTAAAGCAATAAAAATCAGACTTCCGTAGTCCATGATCGCACCGGGTTGGCTACGTAATTCCGAACGGCCTGTATAAGTGGTTTCACCAATTCCAACCTGATATTCGTTCATAGTTCCAACCACATTATAGGTTTCTCTTACTTGTTTAATTCGACCAAGTAATTCTCCCGTATCCCATTCATAAATGTCCAGCATAGCACCTTCGGGCCAGGTAGCAGCAGGCCAGTGATACAGTTCGCCGTACAAAACATGAGAGTCGGCGGCAAAGGATATCATTGTAGAACCGTCGGTAGAAGCACCTTTAGTAATGAGGTAATTTGTACACGCATTGGATTGGAAATTAATTCCAATAGTTAGAATGCTTAATGTTAAGATGATTTTTTTCATAGATTTTAATAATTAGATTTTATTAATAAAATTAATAAGAAAGTTTGCAAATATATAAAAATTTGAATAACAGTAATGGTAAAGGGACAAAGTGACGAAGAGACGAAGAGACTGAGTGATGGAGCGAAAAGGCGATAGAGCGAATGAGAGATGAGTAGTGAGAATTTTTCATTTGCAAAACTTTCCCGGATTGTTCATCATGCTGTTTTGTTGACAAAGGGATGAAGAGACTTAGTGACTGAGAGACAAAGAGATGGGGTGATTGAGGGATGGAGCGAAGATGCGATAGAGCGAGTGGGCGAAAAGGCGAGTGGGCGATAGAGAGAATGGGCGAATCAGAATGACCAGTTTCCCGGTTTGTTGATCATATTGACTAACATTGCTATTATGTGGTAATATTTGTCATTTAGGACTACATGTAACCGCTTATCAATATAATTCCTCTTTAGGAAATGATTTTGTCATTTTAAAAATTTCCATTCCCGTCTCAAAGGAAAGTTGAAACACTTTCAAATCCCTGTGTGTCCTAATTTTTTCCATGATAATTCAATTATTTTGAAAAAGCATTAATTCGCAGATAGTCGCACTTTCGCCCTCTTCATCGCAACTTCGTCCCATCGCCCTTTCGCTCTCTCGCCTTTTCGCCCTCTCTGTCTCACCGCTCCTTTCTCATCTCTTAGTCTCCCCTTCTCTATGTCACTAAGTCTCTCAGTATCTCACTTATCACATCTCCCTACTCCTTACTCCCTACTCCTCACTCCCTACTCCTTACTCCCTACTTACTACTATCAAAAACCCAAATTAACTCCCATCGAAAAAGTATTAGTATTGCCCCGGTAAAATTCAGGTGTGTATTTTTTAAGCTTGCCGGTGATATCTGCGTTTTGGTATTTTATATAAACATAAGCATTGTTAACGATTTCATAGTTTGCACTAATTAAAATGCTATGGCTTTCCCATGTAATGTTTTTTAATAAAGGTAATTTATGTAAATGACCTGGAGGAACGTTTTCATATTTATAATCAGCACCATGTTGGGCAAAAGTATAGGAAGTTAGAATATGCAGTCCTCTTATAGGCTTATACTGAATAGCGAGATACAATTCCTGTGAATTATCGCGGAGATAATGACCCAGATTGTATTTATTGGATTCAAAAGTGGTAGTTTCAATTTTATGTTGATAAACCAACGGATTTGTTAAAGTATATTCTGCTGTTAAGCTTATATTCTCAAAAGGGTAGTCACTCAGGCGGAAACCGAATTTATAACCAAATAAATTTAATTCATCGGGTTTTGTAAAATGTGTTACCGAAAAGTCATCAATAAACCAGGTAAAGAATAAATGCAGGTGTTTGATATTTCTGGAACTGATATCAAAAAACATTTGAGAGTTCTGTCCTGTCTCCCCGTCTTTATTTGTGGAGTTTAAAGTATGGTCAACTGATTTATAAAATAAAAATGGAATTAAATAAGCTGCATGAACACCACCGAGATTACTATAAACAACTGAATTTCCTATTGAAATATTCAGCCGTTTAACAGGAGTAAAAGTAAACATATTTGCTGCAATATATTTTGGGAAATAAACAATACGATAGACGTTGTTTGTCCAGTAGGAGCGTGCACTGTCAACAACTTCCGAGACAAGCCAGCCATGGAAATAATTGAATTCAAACCATTTAACGGGTTTTAAATTCAGTTTGATCATGGCAAAAGAGGGAGTCCGTCCTGAAAAAATATTTGAACCATGGTAATTATTGCCCCATTGAACATGGTCCTTAACCAATCCTATACTTCCCCATTTCCATGAATAAAAAATACCACCGCGTGCCTCGCTGTAATCAATACCTTCTTCGCCGAAATTTTTGAAAGGTACACCCTGGGTCCGGACAAAATATTCAGGTTTGATCATCATCTGACTGACATTGTTGTCACGCAGACTTGTATAAAATGATAAATGTTTTCCGATATAACCGTATATTTCGGCTCCACCCCACGAATGTGTTACAATACCGGTGTTATTTACAGAATATTCATATCCGAGTATGGGTTTAAACGAAAAAGTAAAAACATCATCTTTATAATAGATACCTAAGGGATTTATAGCTGTGAATAAATTTCTGTTTTTTCTGAAAACATCTGTCTTTTCCGGGAAGCTTAATGGCTGCGGAAGCTCAAGTTGAAAGCTTTTAAGGTAAAAATCAACGTCTTCTTTTTGCCTTTTATTCAGTTGAGATCCATTTTGTTTTGCTTCCAGTAATTTATCAGCAATATATTTACGGCTATAGGGTTTTATGATTGAGTTAATCTCAATTATCTTATCATTGGCAAGTTCGTCCAGAAAATCATAAATGTTTTTATTGGATACATGTTCGTAAACAACCTGAGTGCTGCCCGTAAGAGTAATAAATATAAATATTATTAACAGTGTTATAAATTCTTTTTTCATTTTAAAGAATGATTAATTAATAAAGTAAAGTAAAGACAAAAGTAAGAAATAATTTTAAATTTTTTTTCACCACAGATACTCACAGATTAATACACAGATATCCACAGAACTTTTTTTCATAGAAATTAAAGTCCGTTTCTCCACATTCTTCCGTTTAAGTAGAAAGTATGGAGTAAGGAGTATGGAGTATGAAGTGGGGAATTGAAAGGGAATCTCGATCATTTGCAAAAATTTCCCGGATTGTTCATCATGCTGTTTTATTGACAAAGGGACGAAGAGACTTAGTGACAAAGAGATGGGGTGACTGAGTGATGTTGTGATTAGTAGGTCCATTTTTCGGGATGTAAGGCCATGTTGACGAGTTTACAGAGAATTTGATCATAATTTTTATAAAGTACCTGATAAGTTTGTGAATAGTACGTGTCATTCCGAGGAGCAGGGCGACGAGGAACCTCCATCGTCCTGCACCTTCACTAACAAATTACTTATGCCAACGTATTGCAAAATCGCTAACAAACGCTTAGCTTGCGTTTTATAAAAAAGTTTGAATTTTCTTTTGAAAAAGAAACAGAAGTAAATAGATTAAAATAAACCCACCCATGTTATAAATAAAATCAACAGGATTGTAAGCTCTGCCGGGAATATAGATTTGAACAAATTCAACCAGATAAGAAAATGACAAACCGAAAATTATATTTAATCCAATGTTCAGCCAATGTTTTTTGTTTTTTATACTGATTGATCTTGAAAATTTCAATAAAACGGCGAGGACAGCAAAAACAACAAAATGTTCAATATAATCCATACGTATCTCAAACCCCCTTATTTTGATATCATGGTCAGGGATTCCGGGAATGATTGACAGGACAATGATAACAGATACCCAAACCCAGAATAAAACACCGGTAAATCGTCTGATATTTATTGATTTCATTAATGTTCCACTATTTTGAAAACTCAATCCATAACTGTGTCACTGCCTGCCTCGTCAAATAATAATTCCATGAATAAAGCTAAGAGGGGAGTGAGCGATGGAGCGAAGAGGCGAATGGGCGATAGAGCGAAAAGGCGATGAGTAATGAGCGATGAGAGGTGAGTGATGAGCGATGAGTTGGTTATTTGCAAAATTTCTCAGGATTGTTTATCATAGAAATCAGCATCTTTCTGACTTCATCATATACAGTAATTAATTTTTCATAAGTTTCCATATTAATATATTCACAATCCCGCGAATAATCCAGCCATACTTCAGTTTCATATTCTTCACCAAGTGAATCACTAAGTTTACTTACAAAATGCTTGATGTAGATTTTTTTTGCCCAAGCTTCTGCAATATTTGTAGTAATTGATCTGGATGACCTCCTAATCTGATCGGTAAGTGAATACTTTTCTTCTTTAGGAAAACTTTTTGTTATCTTAAAAATATCCATTGCCAATTTGTAGGCTTTTTGAAATACTATCAAATCCCGAAAGCTATTTATCTGACTCATTTTTACCTCCATTTTTAATATAATTGATTATGAAAATTAACAACAAATTTCTCACCTATCATCTCTCACCTCTCATCTCTTCGTCCCTCAATCCCTTAGTCACCTCTCACCTCTCACCATCTCATCTGCTCCTTGCCTTCTTAAATAAAATATTATAAGTTGCCTTGAAAAAATATTTAACATCAGTATTGAAAGGATGTTTTTCGTATTCTTCTAAATATTTTAATTCTGATGCCATGATTTCATCAAGGGTTTTAGGCATGTCGGCATAATATGGGGGGATAAGTCCGGGTTTGAATTTTATTCGTTTTTTCTGAAGGTCTTCATTATATAAATTATAGTAATGTTTGCTTAAAGGACGAATACCAACGAGTTTCATATTTCCTTTAAATATATTAATAAACATTGGCAATTCGTCTATCCAGAATTTTCGCATAATTTTACCGGTTGTTGTTACCCTGAAATCATTATTGAATTTACCACCTTCCTGCAGGTTATTGCTGTCAAATACATAATGCTGGATATATTCCGAGTAAGCATGCATTGTTCTCATTTTGTAAACATTAATGATCTTTCCTTCTTTGCCTATTCTTTTTAGTCTGACAATAAGGCCATAAGTAGGATTATAATCAAAAGCCGGTTCTTTTATTTTTTTTGT
>JAUWSB010000221.1 GCA_030610255.1 Bacteroidota bacterium | reverse complement strand
ATAATGAAAATTGAATATTGTATGTTGAGTATTGAATGTTTAATTCCTATAATGAGTTGGCATTTTATAAATATCCACTACAAATAACATAGAACCAAAAATTTATTTAATTATGAAAAAATTCTATCTTTTATTATTATTAGTAGTATTATTCCCTTTTTTAATTTCAAATGAAACATCTGATAATAATGGGAAAAATTATGTGCCGGGAGAGTTAATGATTCAAATTATTCCCGGGAAAAACCTGCAATTAATTGAATCTGATTTTATCAGTATTAATTTAAAGTCAAAACGATTATTATCAAGAAGGATGAATATCTGGCTTTTTGAATTTACTTCCGGCATAATTTCTGACCAAGAAGTTTTATCAGATATAAAAAATCACACAAATATTCTTGAAGCACAATTTAATCATTTTATTTCTCTAAGGGAAACAATTCCTAATGATACATATTTTGATGAACAATGGGCACTAAAAAATACCGGTCAGTCGGGTGGTGTACCCGATGCCGACATTGATGCCACCGATGCCTGGGATATTACTACAGAAGGTGTTACAGCCTTAGGCGATACAATTGTTGTGGCAATAATTGATGGTGGAGTTTATATTACACATGAAGACCTTGACTGCTGGAAAAATTATAATGAGATTCCTAACAATGGTATTGATGATGATGAAAACGGATATATTGATGATTTTGACGGATGGAATGCATATTCCCACACAGGAAATGTTGGCAGTGATGACCATGGTACACATGTTGCCGGAATTGCAGCAGCAAAAGGTAATAATGGAATAGGTGTTTCGGGAGTGAACTGGAATGCTAAGATTATGCCTATTGCCGGTTCATCAACAGTTGAGTCAACTGTAGTTGAAGCTTACGGATACGTTTTGGAGATGCGTGCTTCATATAATGAAACCGGAGGTGAACAAGGTGCTTTTGTTGTAGCTACAAATGCCTCATTTGGAGTGGATTTAGGGCAACCGGAAGATTACCCCTTGTGGGGAGCAATATATGATTCACTTGGTATTCAGGGTGTTTTGAGTACAGGAGCAACTGTTAACCACAACTGGAATATTGACGAAGTAGGTGATGTTCCAACTGCATTTGAAAGCGATTACCTAATTTCCGTAACAAATACACAAAATACAGATGTAAAAAACACTTATGCAGGATATGGACTTATAACAATTGACCTTGGAGCACCGGGAACAATGATAAAATCAACAAGAGTAAATAATAATTATGGAAATAAGTCGGGAACTTCAATGGCTACTCCGCATGTTACCGGTGCAATTTCAATGTTGTTTGCAGCAGCCGATTCTTCATTACTAATGCAATATCAGGAAGATCTGCCGGGGGTTGCACTTACGATGAAACAATATATCCTTGATGGCGTTGATTTTAATGCAAGCCTTCAAAATATTACCGTTACAGGTGGCAGGTTAAATGTTTATAATTCAATACTTTTATTGCAAAATCCACCTGTTTTGTCTTTAAATCCAAATATTATAAATATAGAGTTGGAACAAGAAACCCAGGACAGCACAACATTAGAAATTTCAAATACAGGCGGTGGAGCGCTTAATTATACAATATCAATTGAAAACCATCCAGATTGGATTTCTTTGGAACAATATAAAGGAAGTATTGAAGAAAATGAAACCGATACAGTAAAAATTTATTTTAATACTTCCGGAATGAACATTGGTAATTATGATTGTTTACTAAATATACTTTATAATTATTATAATTACGATAGTGTTCCGGTTTATTTGGACGTTACTCCTTTAATCAATATTGAAGATGATTTACAGCAGAAGAGTCCTGTATTATCAGATAATTATCCGAATCCATTCTCTAACTCAACAAATTTCGAAATTTTTCTTAATGAACCTTCTGAAATAATTATTGAGATTTATAATATCAACGGAAAGTTGGTAAAAACCATTGCAAAAGGAAATGTGCTTTCCGGATTGCATACATACAAATGGGATGGCAGAAATAACAACGGAGTTGAACTTGAAAGCGGCATTTATTTTTACCGGCTTAAAGCAGACAAGAATGTTTTAAAGAAGAAGATGGTATTGGTTAAATAACTTAGCGTAGCGAATCTATAAACAAATTAGCTTAAGTGATAGTTAAAAAAAAGTCGGCAGTCCTCAGTCTGCAGTCGGTAATTGGCAGTCTGCGATTAATATGCTGGGGACTGGGGACTGAAGACTGATAATCAAAAAAACAAAGTTTTTCAGGATAATAGTATAAATTCGGGATTAGTTACTTTTTCACAATCCAATAAGCAGGATTCAGCAAGGTTTTTCCTCTCCATATTTCAAAATGCAGCTCGGTTTTAAAATCGGAAGAGCTGGTATAAATAAGCCCTATTTCCTGTTTGGTTGTTACCTTGTCGCCTCTTTTAACAAAAACGTTATCAAGATTTGAATAAACCGAAAAATATTCTCCATGACGAATGATAACAGCAGTATTAGTATTGGTTATTGATTTGACACTGATTACAGTACCATTATAAATTGCCCTTGCAGAGGCGCCTTTATTTGTTAAAATGTTTATTCCGTTGTTTTTGGTTTTTACTTTTTTCAGAACAGGATGACGATGCTCACCAAAAGTGCTTGATATTATTCCTTTTTCAGACGGCCATGGCAAATTTCCTTTATTTTCGGTAAAAGTATTTGAAAGCTGGGATTCTTCAGGAGTTAATGAAATAATTGTTGATGTTGTTTTTGTTTCGGCTTCTTTTGCTTTTTCGGCTGCAAGTCTGATTTCTTCGGCAATAATTGCATTAATGGCTTTTTTTAGTTTATTTGATTCTTTTTCCTTTGCCCTGAGGGTTTTGAGTAACTCTTTCTCTTTATTTGCAAGTTTTTTTATTGTATTGTTCTTTTCATTTTTTTCGTTTATAAGTAAAACTTTTTCTTTTTCTCTTGTTTCTAAAAGTATTAATTTTTTTGCTTTTTGAGTTTCCAGTTCTTTTGTTTTAACATTTATTTCATCCTGAGTTTTTTTGATCAGTTTAACTTGTGTTTTTCTATACGCACTATATTGTTGGAAATATTTTAAACGCTTATATGCCTGGTTAAAATCTTCAGACGAAAAAACAAACATTAAACGGT
>JAUWSB010000022.1 GCA_030610255.1 Bacteroidota bacterium | reverse complement strand
TTAACATCCTGTATGGCAGAAACATTGCATATTAAATAAACAAATAATATACACACGACTCCATTAATGATTCGGCAAGGGATTCGTTAATATCTTTTCTTTCAAACCAAAACGATATTTTTGATAAATATGCTCTTGCATTTATTTATTTAAATAATAATGAAATCTCCAATGCAACACAGGTATTAAACGCAATCCCAAATGAATTTGAGTTAACGGGTAATATAAATAATGATTACCAGGATTATCTTTTATATATAAATATGCTCATCGGTTTAAAACAAAATGGTCAGAGTATTTATGATTGTGATTCTGCACAGCGACAATTCTTATACAATCTTTCAGGGCAATATAACAATATTGTGGGAGCTTATGCAAGAAGTATTCTCTATGAAATAGATACATTGGAATATATTGAACAAATAATTATGCCGGGAATGCAATTAATGTTTTCACCTGCGCCATCAAATTTCAGTGATGAGCAAAACCGGTCAAGATTTAAGCTGTTTCCAAATCCTGCAAAAGATTACTTTATTATAGATTATAAAATTGGAGAATATTCTGACGATCACTTAAGGATTGAAATAATCAATACTACAGGTAAATTGGTTCAGGTATATCAATTCAACAGCTTACAAAATCAAAAAGTAATTGAAACCAAAGCGATGAAACAGGGAGTTTATTTTGTCAGATTTATCTCTGGAAACAATGTTCTTGAAACTTTAAAAATTACAATACTTGGAAGATAACATCAAAATACAAGATTAGTTTCCATTTTTTAATAAAACATAATATCATGTTAATTTTAATAAAAAGGTTAATTCTATTATTTATACTTACTTCGGTATTGGTTGAATTTTCATTTGCTCAGGGTATTTACTTTAATAACATTTACAATCCATGGAACACTTGGTCCGGAGCTTTTTCTATTATTGAAAGGACTAATGATTACGTAGTTTGCGGGATTTCTGGAGACCCCGCAACTGGATTAAAAAAAATAGCCATTATAAGTCTTGATTTGGGCGCAAGTATTAATGAAACCTGGCTATATGGACCCAATAACTACCACACATACCCAGGATGGCCTGGTTCCTTTATTCAGCTTTCTAATGGCGGATTTGCTCTTTTCGGTACTCTTGAATCCGAATACGAACATTTAGGTTATTTTGTGAAGTTTGATTCAAGATTAGATACATTAATTACATTTACTTATGCAGATACAATCAATAATGCTTTAATAGGTGTGCAATGCAAAGAATTAAATAATGGAGGGTTTATACTTTTAGGATATACTTTTCTTGGCGAAGAAAACATTCAAATTACTCTGATAAGAACGGATAATCAAGGAAGTGAAATCTGGAGAAGAAACTATGGTGATGAAAAAGCAGATAAATCCAGAAATATCGTTGTATTAGAAGATGGTTATCTGATAGGTGGAATGCACTATGATATAGGAAATTATAGCACCGCAGACCCAATAGTTATTAAGACAGATACCATGGGTAATTTAAAATGGATAAAATCTTATGGCGACACCTTAGATGATTATGGCGCTGTTGTTTGCACACTTTCAGATGGAAATTATTTAATAGCCACTGCTATAGGAACTTATCAGCCATATCCCATTCCATTTGTAATATATACACAATTGCATTTTATCAAAACAGATACTTCAGGTAATGTTTTATGGGATAAAAAGTATGGAGTATCAATGGATGTTAATTATCCCAATATGGTAAGACAACTGGAAAATGGTGATATTATTGCTTGTGGCGGTTCATGGATGGATACTATTATTGGCGGTAACATCGGATGGGCATTTAAGTTATCATCTGAGGGTGATAGTATTTGGTACAGAAGATACAAGCATTTTAGTTTTAATGTTATTACTGTTGAAACATTAAAAGATATTATACCAACAATGGATGAAGGATTTATTGCTACCGGTGTTTCATCTTACCCAGAACAAGGTATTTCCCAAAGTTTCTGGATAGTAAAAATGGACAGTCTTGGCTGCGATTCTCTGGAGTGTAATCCTTATGTTGGAATTAAAAAAACGAGAGATTCTCAAAAGACAGGCTTTAATATCTTCCCAAATCCTTCAAAAGAATTTTTTACAATAATATTTCCAAAGGATATATCATCCTGGAAACAAATTAACATGGAAATATACAATACCTTTGGTAAACAGGTTATGCTTAAGCAATTCAACAGATCACAAAATCAAAAAGTAATTGAAACTAAAGGGCTTAAACCCGGGATTTATTTTATAAGGTTTAGTATTGAGGGGAAAACAATTGAAACTTTAAAAATAGCTATACTTTAAAACAGATGAGGCTGTTTTTAGGAAGAAAATGGTTTTGTGAGGTAAAATTAATTTTTCAAAATGGTACTGCTTCGGATAAATAGAAAAGCTGGTAAGCGGTTTCAAACCACTTACCAGCTAAACCAAAAACAATGACTTTATGGATAGACACTCCTATTTCTCTGGGACACCCTAAACACAAATATTTATAAAGGGTTTTTTTATTAGAATCTTAACCCAAACGATAATCCAAACCTGAATAAAAAAAGAAAAATTATCAAAAAAATCAAATACCCGCGTCCGATATTGATTGACTTTTGTTTTTCCTCGAAGTAAAAATCAGGATAATTGTGATATCTGAAAATAACAGGGACTATGATAGCTATCATTGATAACAATCTCAATATTTCAAAATAGTTATTAGTATGATTATTGGGTATTCTTACAAGGAAAATAATAGCAATTCCTAAAAAATAAGGTACGATTAATTGGCTTCGAATAAAAAATTTCTTTCTTTGTTTATCTAAATAGTTAAAATATGAATTTGCCGAAAATAATATTGGTTTTGTAGTTAGAATACCTGTGATTATAAATACAGAAAGTGAAAATATTATTAATAACATCCGTGCGGTATCCATTGAATACGTCCAGTCCAGAACATGTCCGAATCCTCTTGGAATCATTGTGCCCATTAGTATTGAACCGAAAAAATATGAATATCCTATAAGGAATCCCCAAAGAAAAAACAGCTTTAATAATCCGTCGGTTTCGCAGACTTTATTGTAAATAATTATGAATAAAGTTCCAAAAAGCAATGCAATTACAGAGCCTGCACTAAATACAAATTTAACAGAATCAAATCCCCATTGACTTTTACCAATATTGAAAGAAATTTTGTGATAATATAAGATTGTCTCAATATCAAACATTGAGGCTGCAATTATTGTTGCAAATTTAGTAATCAGGTAGAAGAAAAGATAAGCAAGTAAGAAAAATACCGTTGAATTAATTACAATGATCCAGAAGTTTTTTTTATTCAATATTTTTTCTTCTGAATTTACCATATTATCTAAAGTTAAAAGATAAATAAAAAACCTGATTCGGACTGAATCAGGTTATAATTCACTTCTTTTCAATTACATAACATTTACAATTTCACCGCTTGAATAATTTCCGGAATCAAGTTTCTTTTTAATATCAGCGAAAGCATTTACAGTATATTCAACATTATCTAATGAATGGACTGCAGTGGGTATTAATCTTAGTAAAATCACATCTTTTGGTATTACAGGGTAAATAACTATTGAACAAAAGATATTGTAATTTTCACGCAAGTCAAAAGAAATTTGAGTAGCTTCAGACAATGCTCCTGATAAAATAACCGGTGTAACTGGAGATTCGGTATTGCCGATATTTAATCCTTTTTCTTTTAGTCCACTTTGTAATGCCCTTACAATTATCCAGAGATTTTCTTTATGTTCGGGTTGTGTCCTTAATATTTCTAATCTTTTCAAAGCTCCTATAACCATTGGCATTGGAAGTGATTTGGCAAATATTTGAGAACGCATATTATACATCAAGTAATTGATAATATTTTTTTTACTGGCAACAAATGCCCCGATACCTGCCATTGCTTTAGCAAATGTTCCGAAATAAATATCTACGCCATCCTGAACTTCTAATTCTTCGTCGGTTCCTGCACCTGTTTTGCCCATAGTTCCAAAACCATGGGCATCATCAACAAGCAACCTGAAATCAAACTTTTTCTTTAATTCAACTATTTCTCTTAATTTACCAAGGTCGCCAGACATACCGTAAACACCTTCGGTAATAATAAGTATGCCCCCGCCTGTTTTGTTTGTAATTTTAGTTGCTCTTTCAAGTTGTTTTTTTAAATTTTCAATATTGTTGTGCGGGAAAACAAATCTTTTTCCGAAATGCAATCTCATACCGTCAATAATACATGCATGTGCTTCAGAATCATAAACAATAACATCCTTACGGTCAACCAGCGATTCAATAATCGATACCATTCCCTGGTAACCATAGTTAAGCAGATATGCTGCTTCCCGCCCGACAAAATCAGCAAGTTCACGTTCCAGTTGTTCATGATACTTTGTTTGCCCCGACATCATTCTTGCACCCATAGGGTAGGCGAGACCCCATTCTTTTGCTGCTTCTGCATCTGCTTTCCTGACTTCCGGGTGATTGGCTAAACCAAGATAATTATTTAAACTCCATGTTAATCTTTCTTTTCCCTGAAACATCATCCGGGGACCAATTTCTCCTTCTAATTTTGGAAACGTAAAATAACCATGAGCTTGCTTGGCATACTTTCCTAATGGACCTAAGTTGATAACAAGTTTATTAAATATATCCACGTATAATATTTTTTGTATTAATAAATTTTCGGGCAAAAATATTAATTAATACACTATTATCAAATAAATTTGAATTAAAATAAATGAATTACAATTACGTTTTTTTAATTCAATCAAAAATTATACTTTTGCAAAATGTTTAAAAAACCTATATTCTTTCTTTTTCTAATTAGCTCTGTTATACTTACATCATGCAGTAAATATCAAAAATTGCTTAAAAGTGCTGATAACGAAGCAAAATATGAAGCCGCAATTGATTTTTACGAAAAAGGTGATTATTACAGGGCATTACAATTATTCGATCCATTGATAACAGTATACAGAGGCACGAAAAAAGCCGAAAACCTTTATTATTATTATGCAAATTGTTATTACAAACAACAGGATTATATTTTAGCCAGTTATTATTTTAAAAGGTTTGTGAAAAATTTTCCTAACAGTGATAGAGCAGAGGAATGTGTTTATTTGAGTGCTTATTGTACTTATCTGGATTCACCGGAATATAATCTTGATCAAACCAATACTTATGAAGCCATAAAAGAATTACAATTATTTATTAATATGTATCCTGATAGTAAACTAATAGATGATTGCAATGAGTTAATGGATAAATTAAGGAATAAGCTTGAAATAAAAGCATTTGAAATTTCTAAATTATATTATAAAATGGGTGATTATAAAGCTTCAATTTTTTCATTTGAAAATATTATTAAGGATTTTCCCGACACACAATATAAAGAAGAAATATTATTTTACATAGTTAAGTCATATTACAAATATGCAATAAACAGCATTAAATCAAAAAAGAAAGAAAGATATTCATTTACTGTTGAATCATATAAAAATTTTCTTACTATTTTTCCTGAAAGTGATTTTATGAGGGAAGCATCAAATATATACGAAAATGCACTTGAAGAATTAAATAATTAAAAACATATAATAATTAACAAATGGATTATAAAAAAGTTAAAACCGAAACCACTACTGTAACAAGAAAAAAAAGCGATTTTTACAACAAAACTGGTAATATTTACGAAAGTGTAGCAATATTATCAAAAAGAACAAACCAGATTTCTATTGAAATGAAAGAGGAATTAGACAGGAAAATATCGGAGTTTGCTACTCCATCCGATAATCTTGAAGAAGTTTTTGAAAACAGGGAACAAATTGAAATTGCAAGATATTATGAACGTCTTTCAAAGGCAACATTGATTGCAATTCACGAGTTTCTGAATAACGAAATATATTTCAGAAAACCTGAAAATGAAATAAAAGATAATGTTGAAAGGTAAAAAAATAATAATTGGAATAACAGGAAGCATTGCAGCATATAAAATTCCTTTTTTAATCAGATTACTAAAAAAGGAAGGTGCGCAAATACAGGTTGTTATGACTCGGGCTGCAAAAGATTTTGTTACTCCTTTAACACTTTCAGCATTATCTGAAAAATCTGTTTTATATGATTTTTTTGATGAAAAAAATGGTAAGTGGAACAGCCATGTAGAATTAGGCTTATGGGCTGATCTTCTTATTTTTGCTCCGCTTTCAGCTAACACACTTGCTAAAATGGCAACCGGAATTGCTGATAACCTGCTTTTAACTACATACCTTTCAGCAAAATGCCCTGTGTTTTTTGCTCCTGCAATGGACCTGAAAATGTATACCCATCCAACAACTAAAAGAAATATTGAAATACTCCAATCTTTTGGAAATCATTTAATAGCCCCAACCGAAGGTGAACTTGCAAGCGGTCTTTGTGGCGCTGGAAGAATGGAAGAACCTGAAGTTATTTTGGATATCCTTAAAAATTATATAAAAAAAAAAGCTGATTTAAAAGATAAAACCGTTTTGGTTTCTGCAGGTACTACATACGAAGCAATTGACCCTGTTAGATTTATAGGTAATTTTTCATCAGGTATTATGGGATATTCAATTGCAGAAGAGTTAGCCGAAAGAGGAGCAAAGGTTAAACTTGTATCAGGTCCTACTGATCTTAAGGTTGATCATCATAATATCATCTGTACAAATGTAGTTTCAGCCCTTGAAATGTATAATGCATGTATTAAAGAATTTGAAAATGCAGATATTGCAATAATGTCGGCTGCTGTTGCTGATTATACTCCTGAAAATCCATCTGAAAAAAAGATCAAAAAAAACAAATTTAATACTACAATAAAATTAAAGCCTACTAAAGATATTCTTGCAGAATTAGGTAAAAGAAAAAGAAAAAATCAGTTATTGATAGGATTTGCTCTTGAAACTGATGATGAAATTAATAATGCAGTTAAAAAACTGAAAAATAAAAACCTTGATTTTATCGTTTTAAATTCTTTAAAGGATAAAGGTGCAGGTTTTAAGTTTAAAACAAACAAAATAAAAATTATTGACCAGCAGAATAAAATCACTGATTTTAATTTAAAAACCAAAAAAGAAGCTGCAAAAGATATTATTGATAAAATATCGGATATTATTGATAGAAAGCAGGATTAAGATAATTATTTAAATAAAAGATTTATGAGAAAAGTACTCTTCTCCATTCTTATTTTTATTATAACACTTCATGTTTCAGGGCAGGAGTTTTATTGTAATGTGCAGGTAAATTCACAGCAGGTTGAAGGAACTGATAAAAGAGTTTTTGAAACCCTTCAAAATGCTATTTTTGAATTCATGAATAACAAAAAATGGACAAATTATTCATTTAAAATTGAGGAAAGGATAGAATGTGCTATAGTAATAAATATCAGCCGAAGAATATCATCCGACGTATTTGAAGGAACCATTAATTTAGTGTTAAGAAGACCTGCTTATAAAACATCCTATAATTCGGCTTTATTGAATTTTATTGACAAGGATTTTCAGTTCAGGTATATAGAGTACCAGCCTTTGGATTATTCTGATAATGTTTATACATCAAATTTAACATCAGTATTGGCATTTTATACATATATTTTTCTTGGGCTTGATTTTGATTCTTTTTCTCTTTACGGAGGAACACCTTATTATGAAAAAGCACAGGCAATAGTAAATACTGCACAAAATGCAGGTGAAAGAGGATGGAAAGCTTATGAAAATCAAAAAAACAGGTATTGGCTGGTTGAAAATCTTTTAAATCCTGCTTATCAGAAAATACGAAAATTTATTTATGAATATCACAGAAAAGGACTGGATATAATGGCTGAAGATACCCAGACAGGCAGGGCAAATATTACTAAAAGTTTAGATTTGTTGCAAAAACTATATAATGAAAGACCCGGATTATTCATCTTACAAGTAATGCTTGATACAAAAAGAGATGAAATAATTGATATCTATTCCGAGGGCTCGCCTGTTGAAAAAACCAAAGCAGTTAATATTCTTAAGAAAGTTGACCCTGCAAATTCTTCCAGATACCAGGAAATTCTTGATAAATGATTTAAAATAACTTAAAATGTTAAATCATCTTTCAATTGAAAATTATGCACTTATTGATAAGCTGGATATAGATTTTTCAGAAGGACTTTCAGTAATTACCGGCGAAACAGGTGCAGGAAAATCAATATTGATTGGTGCATTATCATTGATATTGGGCAAAAGAGCCGATACGCAGGTTTTGCTGAATAAATCAAAAAAATGTATTGTTGAAGGCAGTTTTAATATTAAAAATTACGGACTGGATGATTTTTTTAAAAAGTATGAACTTGATTATGAAAATATAACTATTCTCAGGCGTGAAATTAATAAAAACGGAAAATCAAGAGCATTTATTAATGATACACCGGTTAATCTGAACCTGTTGAAAGAATTCGGTGATAAATTAGTTGATATACATTCTCAGCATAATATAATTACTCTTAACGATTCAAATTTTCAATTGGCAGTTATTGATAATTATATAAATCATAATGAATTGATTAATAATTATAAATCGGAATATTTTAAATATATCAATCAAAAAAATAAACTTAAAGAACTGATTGAAAAAGAAAATCAATTAAAAACCGATCAGGATTATTTTAAATTTCAATTTGATGAACTTGAGAATGCCCAACTTATTGAAGGCGAACAGGAAAATATTGAAAATGAATTGGAAATACTCAATCATTCTGAAGAAATAAAATCAAATTTATTTAAAGCTTCTCAATTATTGAATAATGATGAGAATAATTTGATAAACAGCTTATCTGAGGTAAATTCATTGATTCATCAGTTAGCCGGTTATCTTGATAATTTAAAAGAAATTGATGAAAGAATTGTAAGCAATTTAATTGACCTGAAAGATGTAGCTGATGAAATTGACAAAATTGAAAGCCAAATTAATTTCGACCCCGCACAAATTGAAAAACTTAACAACCGGCTTGATTTAATTTATCATTTGCAACAAAAGCACAGGGTTACAAGTATTACCGAATTAATTAAGATAAAAGAATTTTTTTCCGGGAAATTACAAGGTATTACTTCGCTTGACGAAAATATCAGGAAATTGAGATCAGATTTAAATGAACAGGAAAAGACTTTAAAAAAGCTGGCAAATAAAATATCACAAAACAGGAAGAAAGCAATACCTGAAATTGAAAAAAATATTATTACAATTTTATCACGACTGGCAATGCCTGATGCACAGATAAAAATTACACAAAGCAATTTACCGGATTTTAACAGGGATGGAATTGATAAAATTAAGTTTTTATTCAATGCCAATAAAGGAGGTGAGTTGAATGAATTATCAAAGATTGCCTCCGGCGGAGAGCTGTCAAGACTTATGCTTAGTGTGAAATCACTGATATCACAGCGGAACCTGCTGCCAACTATATTTTTTGATGAAATTGATTTGGGAGTTTCAGGAGATATTGCCGGAAAAGTTGGAGATATTTTATTAAAAATGTCAAAGTTAATGCAGGTTGTTGCAATTACGCATTTACCACAGATTGCAGGAAAAGGAAATGAGCATTTGCTGGTTTATAAACAAACCGATGAAGATTCCACAAAATCAAAAATTAAAAAGATAAAAGATCAGGAACGAATAAATGAAATTGCCAAAATGCTTAGTGGTGATGAAATTACAAAGGCAGCTATTGAGAATGCAAAAGAATTATTGGTAACTGATATTAATAGAAATTCTTAGAAATTTATTTATTGTTGTTTGTGTATTAAATAAAATTCATGTAGGTTTGTTGTAAAATATTATTATCTTAAATTTAAAAAATTATTTTAGGAGGAAAGTATGATAGATTTTTCATTAAGTAATAAACAAAAAGAAATCCAGGATAAATACAGGGATTTTACTAACAGGGTAATAATTCCAAACAGGTTGAAATATGATGACCTGGCAGAGTTTCCATGGGATATTGTAAAACAGGCATATAAAGAACGAATAATGAATGGACCGATTCCGGAAAAATTCGGAGGTAAAGGCTTTAATATTATGGATAGTGCACTTGCATCAGAAGAATTAGGTGCCGGGTGCATTGGTATTGGAATTTGTATTGATGCCAATACACTGGCTTTAACGCCATTATTATTAGTAGCAAACGAAGAACAACAAAAAAAGTTTTTCGGATTAATTAATGAGAAACAAGGAGTTGCTGCATACTGCCTTACAGAGCCAAATGCAGGTTCTGACGTAGCCGGTATAAAATCTTCAGCAATTAAAAAAGGTGATAAATATATATTAAACGGGCATAAAAGGTTTATTACTAACGGTGAAGTGGCTACATTTCATACTGTTTTTGCATTAACTAATCCTGAAAGAGGAGCAAGAAGTCTGACTGCTTTTATAGTTCCAACCGATTTACCGGGTATTGATATCAAGCCGAGATTACAAAAAATGGGACAAAAAGCATCGGTTCAAAATGAAATTATTTATACTGATGTTGAAGTTCCTGCAGAGAACATGTTAGGGCAGGAGGGATATGGATTTTTAATTGCCATGAAAACTTTTGACCGCACACGTACTGGTGTTGCAGCTTTAAGTGTCGGAACTGCGAGAGCTTCGTTTGAAATCTCAAAAGATTGGGCAAAAAACAGGATTCAGTTTGGTAAGCCGATTGCAGCCAACCAAGCCATTGGATTTATGCTTGCCGATATGGCAACTGCTGTTGAAGTAGCCCGTTTACTTACATGGAACGCTGCCTGGGCTTATGATAATGGTTTAAGATCATTATCAAAATTATCTGCTATGTCAAAATTGTATGCTTCGGATATTGCTATGAAAGTTACTACCGACGCAGTGCAGGTTATGGGTGGTGATGGATATTCAAAGGATTTTGTTGTTGAAAAAATGATGAGAGATGCAAAATTGTGCCAGATATACGAAGGAACCAATCAGGTGCAAAGACTTGTAATTTCTAAAGCAATTTTGAAATAATTCGTAATTCGTAAATCGTAATTCATCTTAGAAGTTATACCTGTTATCATCAATTAATTTATCTGCAATTCTTCTTCTTGCCTCTTTAACATTAACCGGAGTTGTTTTTGTAAACATGTTAATTCTTTCAAGTAAAATTTTCTGTTCGTCTCCTTCGGTAAAAGAATTTATTGCATCCAATGCAGCTTTATGAACGATATTGGCTGCATCATAAACAAATACATCAAGAATATCTTTGTATATCTTAATATATTCTTCGCCTTTCATGCTTTCTAATTTTTCAATTCTTAAAAGCGTTGATTCAGCAGCATAAATCTGAATGATAATATCAGAGATATTGAAAAGAATTTCCTGTTCTTCAACAAGTTTGCGTTCAAATTTTTCGGAAACAGCACCTAAAAGTAATAAAACGGTTTTTTTGAAGTTTTTAATACATTTTCTTTTTTCTTCATAATAACTTAATTCAGTAATTTCATCATCAGGTTTCTCATCTAAATCTTTAATAATGTGATTAGCATATCTTACAACATCAAAACCGGATTTCAATGCCTTTTTAATAGTTGTATCGGCAACTAATAATCTGTTGATTTCATTAGTACCTTCAAATATTCTGTTTATTCTTGAATCGCGATATGCTCTATCAACTGATGTTTCGGCAGAAAATCCCATTCCACCGAATATCTGAACAGCTTCATCAACAACGTAATTAAGTATTTCCGAGCCATAAACTTTCAGGAGTGCAGCTTCAATAGCATATTGTGCAATGCCTTCAATAGTAGCTTTACTTTTAGGTATTCCTTTTTCAACAAGTCTTTCAATGGCTTCGTCAATATTTTGAGATACTCTGTAAACTGCCGATTCGGTAGTGAACGTCCTGATAACCTGTTCGGCAAGTTTATATTTAATAGCACCGAAGCTGGAGATAAATCTGCCGAATTGTTTTCTTTCGTTGGCATAATTTACCGATTGGGTGATTGCTCTTTCTGCAGCCCCGAGAACCGTACCTCCGAGTTTTATCCTGCCCATGTGCAGAATATTCAATGCAATCCTGAACCCTTCTCCTCTTTTTCCTAAAAGATTTTCAACCGGAACTTTAACATCATTATAAAATATCTGTACAGTAGATGAGCCCTTAATACCCATTTTTTTTTCTTCAGGATTAATGACAACTCCATCCCAATTACTTTCAACGATAAAGGCGCTAAGAATCCTGTCATTATCAATTTTTGCAAAAACCGTGTGTATATCTGCAAAACCGCCGTTTGTTATCCACATTTTCTGGCCATTCAAAATATAATATTTTCCATCTTCTGATAAAACGGCTTTGGTTTTACCGGAGTTAGCATCGGAGCCGGCATTCGGCTCGGTAAGACAATATGAAGCAGCCCATTCGCCTGAAGCGAGTTTGGGTATATATTTCTTTTTTTGTTCTTCATTTCCGTAATATAAAATTGGCAGCGTGCCAATACCTGTATGAGCTGAATAGGCAACTGAAAATGAATATCCTGCTCCCATTGCATGACTTGCAAGCATTGAGGTTACAAACGACTGGTCAAATCCGTCATATTCTTCAGGTAAGGATATTCCTAACAAACCCAGATCACCTGCTTTTTGGATCAATTCACGCATTAATCCATCTTCCTGACTGTCAATTCTTTCTAAAATCGGAAAAACTTCTGCTTCAAGAAAATCTTCACAGGTCTGGACTATCATTTGCTCTTCTTCATTTATTTCTTCAGGAATAAAAATGTCTTTAGCTTCAGTTTCTTTAATCAGAAACTCTCCGCCTTTTTGTATTTTATCAGTTTCCATAATTTAATATTTTAGTTAAACCCGCAGAAAAGAAGTTAATAAATTTATAAATAACTATTATACTGATTATCAGATATTAAATATTTAACTTTATGTAAAGTTCATTTTCAACAGGTATAAAATAAGCTTGCAAAGATATAAATAATATTAAAATTCAATTTCATTATTTTAGAATCAATTGATATTATATTAAATATTATTATAAATTTGCACAAATTTTAAAAATTATTAAGTATGCCTACACAAATCATTTACATAGCGGTTGCTATATTAGTAGTGATATTAATAATAGCCGTAACATGGCCAAGATTAAAACTTTTTTTTACCCGGGTTTTTCGAGGTAAATATAGTTTAGCTTATGTAAGTTTATATAGGAAATATTATATGAAAAGCCCGTATACTCATTGCATAAAAGATGAGTTTGTATTCAGAATACTTTCATTTTTCGAAAAAAGTAAAGATACAAAGCAATTTAAAACCAACAAGACTATTCAGTTTGGAGAAACACCTTTTTTTATAAGACATAATGATTTTATCAAAACTTTTGGTAAACCATATTGTTTTAATACATATCTTATACAACCTTCAAATAACACATTAAAAATTATTGGATATAAAGAACAAATGCTTAATACAGACATGAAAGCCTTATACTACTTTATTGATAATACATTCTTTATGGGCGAATATGTGTTTAAGGAAATAACCCATGAAACTATAAATGAAATTTCAAATTTATTACAAAAGAAATATCTGGATGATAAATTAACAGAAGGTACTGATGATTTTTATATTGAAAATAAAGATACTATGATATATTTTAGTTATACCGGTTTCGCTTTAATCTTAGGATATTACTGCCGGAAAGACACTCAAATTAATAATATTTTAGAAGAGTATTTCACTGAAATGAGAACCACTTCAGGAGATATAAAAATTGAACATCCTGACGAACTTTATGATAAATTATAATGAAGTTGTAATTTAAACCTTTGGTATAGCAGGCTTTGAAATTCTTATTTTTATATCCTGTTTCTTTTTATCAAAATCAACAATAATTTCATCTTTTTCTTCCAGTTTGGCAATAATTATCTTTTCTGCCAAAGCATCTTCAATATATTTTTGGATTGCACGCTTTAATGGTCGTGCGCCGAATTTTTCATCCCAGCCCTTTTCAACAATAAAATCTTTTGCCTTATTTGAGATTTTTATATTATAACCCAATTCGTGGATTCTTGCATACAAATGTTTGAGTTCAATGTCAATGATTTTATAAATATCTTCGCGTTCAAGCGATTCAAAAATAACAATATCATCAATCCTGTTTAAAAATTCCGGGGCAAAAGCTTTTTTTAGTGCATTTTCAATAACACCCTGGGCATAATCTGTTTTTGCCGATCTTTTTGCTGCTGTATTAAACCCGATACCTTGCCCAAAATCTTTTATTTGCCTTGAGCCGATATTGGAAGTCATAATAATAATGGTATTTTTAAAATCAACTTTTCTTCCGAGACTGTCTGTCAGCACACCATCATCTAAAACCTGAAGCATAAGGTGGAAAACATCGGGGTGGGCTTTTTCAATTTCATCAAGAAGCACGATAGAGTATGGTTTCCTTCTGATTTTCTCTGTCAGTTGTCCGCCTTCTTCATAGCCAACATAACCCGGAGGTGCGCCTATTAGTCTTGAAACAGCAAATTTTTCCATATATTCGCTCATATCAATTCTTACCAGTGCGTCTTCCGAATCAAAAAGATATTGAGCCAGGACTTTGGCTAAATATGTTTTTCCGACGCCTGTTGGTCCGAGAAATATAAATGTACCGATAGGTTTATTAGGATCTTTCAATCCTGCACGGTTTCTTCTGATAGCTTTTACAACCTTTTTGATTGCTTCATGTTGACCGATTATTGAAGTTTCAAGTTCTGATCCCATATTGATCAGCCGTTCTCCTTCGTTTTGTGCAATTCTTTGAACCGGAACACCTGTCATCATTGCAACTACTTCAGCAACATTATCTTCAGTAACATCTTCGCGATGGATTTTTGCTTCTTCTTCCCATTTGCGTTTTTCAATTTCTAAAAGATCCTGAAGCTTTCTTTCAAAATCCCTGTGTTCTGCTGCTTCCTCAAATTTTTGGCTGTTTATGGCTTTTGTTTTCCTTTGCCTTGTTTCTTCAATTTGATTTTCAATATTTATTATTTCAACCGGAACATGAATGTTTTTAATATGAACTCTTGAGCCGGCTTCATCAAGTGCGTCAATTGCTTTATCAGGAAGATAACGATCACTTAAATATCTGTTTGTTAATGAAACACAGGCATTAATTGCATCACCTGAATATTTAACCAGATGATGGTCTTCATATTTTTCTTTGATGTTGTTTAGTATTTCAACAGTTTCTTCAGGGGAAGTCGGTTCAACCAGTATTCTTTGAAATCGTCGATCAAGAGCTCCGTCTTTTTCAATGTATTGGCGATATTCATTCAGCGTAGTAGCACCTATGCATTGAATTTCGCCTCTTGCCAAAGCCGGTTTGAACATATTTGATGCATCTAACGAACCTGATGCATTACCGGCACCGACAATAGTATGTATTTCGTCAATAAATAAAATAATATCAGGATTTTTTTCCAGTTCATTTAAAACGGCTTTCATTCGTTCTTCAAACTGCCCGCGGTATTTAGTTCCTGCAACTAAGGATGCAAGGTCAAGAGTGATCAATCGTTTATTAAAAAGCGCCCTTGAAACTTTTCGGTTCACAATTCTTAAAGCTAAACCTTCTGCAATAGCCGATTTGCCAACACCAGGCTCGCCGATCAGGATTGGGTTATTTTTCTTTCGTCGTGAAAGTATCTGAGCAATTCTTTCTAATTCCTTATCTCTGCCAACAATTGGGTCCAACTTGTTCTCTTCAGCAGCCTTTGTAATATCTCGCCCGAAATTATCAAGCACCGGTGTTTTTGATTTTGTGTCGGATATTTTTTTAACAGGACTGCCGTAACCTCGTGGCGAATCTTCAGGGTCGTCATCAGTAGTATCTTCATGCAATTCATCCTTAGGTTCGTCAACAGTGTAGTAACCGTTTTTTGAAATCATTGCTTTTAATTCTTCTTTTACGCCATTATAGTCAATTCCTTGTTTTTGCAATGATTTAGTAACTATGTTATTTTCATCTTTCAAAATTGCCAGTAATAAGTGTTCGGTTCCTATCAGGTCGCTATTAAATAATTTTGCTTCAAGATAAGTGATTTTTAAAGCACGTTCTGCCTGTTTAATCAAAGGGATGTTCTCAATTTTTCTTTCTTCTTTTTTTTCATTTTTATTTATAACGGAATGCTCAATTGTTTTTCTGATTTCTTTTAAATCCGTACCGAAATATAAAAGAATCTGAACTGCCATTCCTTCACCTTCGCGTAGTATGCCAAGTAAAAAATGTTCAAGTCCTATATAATCATTGCCTAATCTTAATGCTTCCTCACGGCTGAATGCCATAACGTTTTTAACCCTTTGCGAAAATTTTGCTTCCATTTTATTCTTTCATTTTATCACTTCAAAAGTAATTGCAAATTTATAAAATCTTTTTCTTAAAAGCAATATTTATTAACATAAAAGTGTTAGTAATAAAAAATATAAGTTTGGTATTTTTAAGTAATATTTTATTAAATTCGTACACTCTGATATGAATATATAAGAGGTTGATATTGTGAGAATTAAATGATGAAAAAATGCAGAATGGAGAAAAAATTGTAAAAGTTAACATTGAAACCCAGATGAAATCAGCTTACATTGATTATTCAATGTCGGTTATAGTTTCAAGAGCATTACCTGATGTAAGAGACGGTTTAAAGCCCGTTCACAGAAGGGTATTATATGGAATGCTTGATTTGGGCGTGTTATCAAACAGGACCTATAAAAAATCAGCCAGAATAGTAGGGGAGGTGTTAGGAAAATATCACCCACACGGCGATACATCTGTTTATGATGCAATGGTAAGGATGGCACAGGATTGGTCGTTGAGATACCCATTGATTGATGGTCAGGGTAACTTCGGTTCAATTGATGGCGACAATCCCGCTGCCATGCGATATACCGAGGCAAGACTTAGAAAAATTTCAGAAGAAATACTGGCTGATATTGATAAAGATACGGTCGATTTTCAATTAAATTTTGATGATTCATTAAAAGAACCTACGGTTTTACCTTCAAAAATTCCAAATTTACTGATTAACGGAGCTTCAGGAATAGCAGTTGGGATGGCAACAAATATGCCTCCTCATAATCTCTCTGAAGTTATTGATGGTACAATTGCATATATTGACAACAGGGAAATCACTATACCCGAATTGATGAAATTTGTTAAAGCACCCGACTTTCCAACAGGTGCATTAATTTATGGTTATGAGGGTGTTAAAGATGCTTTTGAAACAGGAAGGGGTAAAATTGTTATGCGTGGCGAAACAAAGATTGAAGAAACTTCCGGTGGAAGAGAGCGAATAATTGCCACTTCAATTCCTTATCAGGTTAATAAAGCAGAAATGATTAAAAGAACAGCCGACCTGATAAATGAAAAAAAGATTGCTGGTATCACAGATATACGTGATGAATCTGATCGTAATGGAATGCGGATTGTTTATGAACTAAAAAAAGATACCATAACTAATGTAGTCCTTAATAAATTATACCAGCTAACATCACTTCAATCTTCATTCAGTGTTAATAATATCGCATTGGTAAACGGAAGACCCAAGATGCTTAATCTTAAAGATATCATTTATTATTTTGTTGAGCACCGTCATGAAGTGGTGGTTAGAAGAACACAATATGAGTTAAATGAAGCTGAGAAAAAAGCCCATATTTTAGAAGGCTTACTGATAGCTCTTGACCATCTTGATGAAGTGATAGCTTTAATACGTGCTTCACATACACCTGAAGAAGCCAGAAACGGCTTAATGGAACAATTTGAACTTTCCGAAATTCAAGCCAGAGCCATTCTTGATATGCGACTTCAAAAACTTACAGGTCTTGAACGCGAAAAAATAAAAGAGGATTATAATGAATTGCTCAAATTAATTGGGCATTATAAAAATATTCTTGGTGATGAAGTTCTCAGAATGAATATCATCAAGGATGAGCTGCTTGAAATAAAAGAAAAATACGGAGATGAAGCAAGAAGCGAGATAGTTTATTCAGCCGAAGATTTCAGAATTGAAGATATTATTCCGGATGAGGAAGTTGTAATTACTATTTCACATTTAGGATATATTAAAAGAACCCCTTTAGTTGAATACCGCCAGCAAAAAAGGGGAGGGAGAGGAGCAAAAGGAAGTAATATCAGGGATGAAGATTTTCTTGAATATCTGTATGTTGCATCTATGCATAATTATATGTTATTCTTTACCGAAAGTGGTAAATGCTTCTGGCTAAGAGTGTTTGAAATACCTGAAGGTGCAAAAACATCTAAAGGAAGAGCTATTCAAAATCTTATAAATATTGAAAAAGATGATAAAGTAAGGGCATTTATCAATGTGAAAGACCTGAAAGACAATGACTACGTTAAAAATAATTTTATCATCCTTTGTACTAAAAAAGGAACAATCAAAAAAACTTCTCTTGAAGCTTATTCAAGACCCCGTCAGAATGGTATAAATGCAATTAAAATAAATGAAGGTGATATTCTGCTTGAAGCAAAACTTACCAATGGAAACAACGAAGTATTAATGGCAATTAAATCAGGAAGGGCAATAAGATTTAATGAGAAGAATGTAAGACCCATGGGTAGAAATGCAGCAGGGGTGAGGGGAATAAAACTTTTGAATAAAAATGATGAAGTTGTAGGCATGATATGTTTAGAAAATGGTAGTTTTGATATTTTAGTCGTTTCAGAAAACGGTTATGGAAAACGTTCTAAACTTGATGATTATCGTATTACAAATAGGGGAGGAAAAGGCATAAAAACTATCAATATTACTGAAAAAACCGGAAATCTTATCTCTATTAAAGAAGTTCAGGATAATGATGATTTAATGATAATTAATAAATCGGGTTTGATAATTCGTTTGCCTGTTTCCGATTTAAGAGTGATGGGCAGGGCAACACAAGGAGTTCGTCTTATTAAGCTCAGGGAAGACGATGCAATTGCAGCAGTGGCAAAAGTTGAAATATTAGAAAATGGAGATATTGAACAAATGGAGCAATCGCCTGATTCAGAGTATGTTGAAAATAAGGAAAATGATAATAATGAATAAATAAAAAAATATTTAATTTTGCCATGATTATTAATCTATCCAAAAAAAATAAATTATGAAAAAAATTGCAATTATTTTGGTAATGATAATGACAGTTTCATTAACCTATGCCCAGAATGCTAAGCGAACCAGTGCTTTTAATTATTTACGTTACGGAAAATTAGATAAGGCAAAAGCAGCAATTGATGAGGCCTGCGTTCATGCAAAAACAATGAACAATGCCAAAACATGGTTTTATAAAGGTAATATTTACCTTGAAATAGCAAACAGCACAGATGAAAAATACAAAGATCTTGACCCGGATGCTTTTAACGTAGCTTATGAAGCATATA
>JAUWSB010000073.1 GCA_030610255.1 Bacteroidota bacterium | reverse complement strand
ACATTATTTCAGAAAATGAACTTTTAAAAAGGGCTTTTCATACAATTAATATAAACTTTGAAAGTCAGAAATCAACCCTTGTCCCATCACCGCTTTTTGATAACTCGGAAATAGATTCATACCTGAAATTCAATCATAAAATCCAGCACGACGAAGAAATATTTTTTGACGAAATGAAAAACCTTGAAGCATATAATATTTATGCAATTCCTAATTGTATCAGGGAAAAGATCAGAAGCAAGTTTTACAAATACAAAATTTCAAACTTTTCAAGCACTTTAATTGAAAGTCTGTTAATAAATCATAAAAATCAAAGCTTAAAAAATAAAGTTTTTACAAACATACGCCCATCATATTTTGACATCATTATTATTGAAGATAAACAACTTATCTATTACAATGCTTTCAGATACCGCACTAAGGAAGATTTAATTTACTTTTTGATTTTCACACTTGAACAACTGAAGCTCAATCCGGAAACCATTGATCTGGTCTTGCTCGGAGAAATAAATAAAAGTTCCAATTATTACGAAATATTATTCAACTATATCCGGAATATCAGTTTTATCGAACGAAACGATTACTTCAAATACAGTTATGTTTTAGATGAGGTGCCTTCAAATTACTATTATAACCTTTTAAATATCAGTTTGTGCGAATTATAAGCGGCAGTCATAAAAGCAGAAAAATAATTGCTCCCAAAAATTTACCTGTCAGGCCTACAACCGATTTAGCCAAAGAAAGTTTATTCAACATTTTAATTAATAATTTTGACTTTGAAGAATTGGTTGTACTTGACCTTTTTGCCGGAACCGGTAATATTTCCTATGAATTTGCCTCAAGAAACTGCAAAGAAATTACTGCTGTGGAACAAAATTTTAAATGTACAGGTTTTATAAAGGAAACCGTTCAAAAACTAAATTTTAAAAATATTAATGTTGTAAAAACTAATGTTTTTAATTTTCTGAAGTTTACAAACAAAACCTATGATATTATTTTTGCAGACCCGCCTTATGACCTTGAAGGAATCGAAAAAATCCCCGAACTGATATTCAGTCGGCAGCTCTTAAACAAAGAAGGATGGCTGATAATTGAACATTCAAAAAAAACAGAACTTGAACACCTGCCCCACTTTTCACAACAAAGAAAATACGGAAAAGTTAATTTTAGTGTTTTTTGTTGGGAGGAATAATGACAATATTGAATTAAGATTTGAGAATTTAGATTTGAGAATTTAGATTTGAGAATTTAGAATTGAGAATTATGTTTAATCAATTAACAGTTAAGCCATTAAACCATTTAACAATATAACTTAGCGTAGCGAAGCTACAAATAAATTAGGGCTCAATGGAAAAAATGGGGGGAGTATAGAATTATATTAGTATAATTGCATTATTCGATTATGTAGTTTTTTTGTTTTTTTTATCCCAAAGGGATTGCATGTTTATATCATTTAAAATTCCATTTGTTAATACGACCCCGACGGGGTCGAATATTTTATTTTTATTTGTTTTTCTATAAACATTTGAATCCTTCGGATTCTATCAAAAAACAAATTTGAAGACTGAAGACCGGGGACTGAAGACTGAGTAATTTTATTAATACTCATCTTCGTGAAAAAAGAAATCTTCACGGGTAGGATAATCGGGCCAAAGGTCTTCTATTTTATCATAAGCTTCGCCCTCATCCTCAATTTCTCTTAAGTTTTCAATAACTTCCATAGGAGCTCCCGACCTTACACAGAAATCAATTAATTCATCTTTAGTCGCTGGCCATGGTGCATCTTCGAGCTTTGATGCTAATTCAAGTGTCCAATACATATACGTAAATATTTATGCTTTGAATTTTTTGCAAAAATAATTTAATTTTAAAAAAAGTCAAGAAAAATTTTTTTGTATTTTTGCATTATAACAAAATACTTCATAATCCTTGTCTAATGAGGAAAATAAAAAAAATTAATTTCACTATTATTTTTTCTATTTCATGTATACTATTCATTACATTGCTTATTTATTTACCTGCTTTTATTAATGGATTTACAAATTTTGATGACCACAGATACATTTTAGAAAATTCAGGCATAAAACATTTTTCTTTTAAAAATATTTATAATTTTTTCTTCACTTTCTTTGATGGTCACTATCATCCATTAACAATGCTTTCATTATCAATTGATTATTTACTCGGCGGATTAAATCCCGGACAATATCATTTTACTAATGTTTTAATTCACCTGTTGAATACTTCCTTTGTGTTTTGGTTTATTTACAAACTTTTTAAAAATATTAAAATTTCAACAATTGCCGCATTATTATTCGGCGTAAGCACTATGGGAGTTGAATCCGTGGCATGGATTTCCGAACGTAAAAACCTGCTATATACATTTTTTTATTTAGCTTCTCTGATAAACTACATTAAATATACCGAACATAAAAAAAACAGGTTTTATTTCTTCTCATTCCTGTTATTTTTATTATCAATATTATCAAAATCACAGGCAATTACATTATGCCTGACATTACCGGCTATTGATTTTTTATTAAAAAGAAATTTTTTAAGCAAACAAGTCATTATTGAAAAAATTCCATTTTTTATTACTGCGATAATTTTTGGATTTATTGCCCGACTGGCACAACAATCATTCTGGATTAACTTGAGTGAAACAGGATATTCGTTTTTTGAAAGAATTATTTTCGCCGGTCATGCATTTATTCAATATATAATAAAATTGATTGTTCCTGTAAATCTCTCGGCATTTTACCCATATCCTGTTAAAGCCGGTGAAATCATTCCTTTTCAATACTATCTTTATATTATTCCTGTAATTGCAATTATTATTGTTTTGGTATTTACTTTCAGGCGTTCAAGACCAATAGCTTTTGGAATATTATTTTTTATTATCAATATATTTTTTGTTCTGAAAATTTTCAATATCCCTTATGGAAATTATTTTATGGCAGACCGTTATATTTATCTCTCATCAGTAGGAATATTTATGATAGCGGGTATTGGCTGTAATAATCTTTTAAAAAGAGGAAAAATCATAAAAATAATCACTTGTATAATTTTTACTGCATATATAATTTTTCTGGGTTTATTAACATACCAGCAAAATAAAACATGGAAAAACAGCATAACACTATGGAGCAATGTTATTGAGCAATTTCCCGAAGCGACTATGGCATGGAACGACCGTGGAAATGCCAAAGCCAATTCAGGAGACCTTTCAAGTGCAATTTCGGATTTTAATCATGCTATAAAATCAGACCCTAAAAATCCCGTATCTTATAATAACAGGGGCAATGCTAAAGGAAAATCAGGAGATTATCAGGGAGCTATCAACGATTTTAACAAAGCTATTGAATTGGACGCTGATTATTCTGATGCCTTTAATAATCGTGGTTTAGCCAATACTAATCTTGGATATTTTGATTTGGCAATAAGCGATTTTAACACAGCTATCAAAATTAAACCTGAATTTGTTGTCGCTATCAATAACAGGGGAAATGCTTACCGGAAATCAGGTAATCCTGATAAAGCCATTACTGACTTCAATAAAGCAATTTCATTGAATCCGGATTTTGCACAAGCTTATGCCAACCGCGGTAATACCAAATGTGATTTGGGTAAGTTTGAAAGTGCAATTAACGATTATAATACATCCCTGAAACTTGGACTTAAACATCATACTATTTATTTTAAACGCGGGTTTGCAAAATATAATTTGAAAGATTTTAAAGGTGCAATTCAGGATTTTGATAAATCAATTAAAATTAAAAAGAATTACCATGACCCTTATACTTACCGTGGATTTGCCAATTTTAATCTTGGAAATTATTTTAAAGCAATTGACGATTTGAATATTTCAATAAGAATAAATCCGGATTTCGCATTATCTTATGCTATAAGGGGATTGGCAAAAATTAAAACCGGACAGAACAATCAAGGTTGTGTTGATTTGCAAAAAGCTGCTGAACATGGCTTAGAAGCCGCCTTAAAGGAGATGGAGAAATATTGCCTGTGAAATCATTAAAATAAAATTAGAAATGTTTACTCCGAATAATTGTCAATTTCCATGTCAAAATATAGGAAATAGGGGAAATAATAGGAAATATAGGAAATA
This sequence comes from Bacteroidota bacterium, assembly GCA_030610255.1. Lineage (GTDB taxonomy): Bacteria > Bacteroidota > Bacteroidia > Bacteroidales > JADFUO01 > JADFUO01. The sequence goes on along the minus strand of JAUWSB010000073.1, from coordinate 7,219 downwards.
GGGGGAATAAGGGGAAATACCTTTATACCCTTATACCATTTTAAAATTTATCATCAAAAGCAATAAAACATATTAAAAGCAATTAAATGACGCAGATGAACGCTGATAAAATATTTAGAATGTTAATGAAAAAACAAATATAAAATTGATTTACAAACATTTATATCCCGAACTCACGTTAACTTATAACATTTAACATATAACATTATTATCCATCAACATATAAGTTACAGATTTATGTCTTCAAAAATACAACTCGGATTTCATTTCAGATTTTTGGTTTCCATGAAATTTCTTCCACATTGAAATCCTTGGCAAATTTCCGGGCAAGAACAAATAAATAATCGGATAATCTGTTCAGGTATTTGATATTTATTTCATCAACAGGGAAAGATTCGGCTAATTTTACCGTAAGACGTTCAGCCCTCCGGCAAATACATCGTGCAATATGACAAAAAGATATGACCGTATTTCCTCCCGGTAAAATAAAAGATTTTTGTACAGGCAAAAGCCTGTTTATTTCATCAATGTTTTTTTCAAGTAAATTTATATCTTCTTCAAAAATACGTAGAGGTTCTTTTATTTGTTTTTTTTCGGTATCAGTGGCTAAAATTGAACCAATTGTTAAAAGTTGTTCCTGAATTTTAATTAAAATCTCTTTTGTATGCTTATCCATTTCCTGGTCCCTTAGCAATCCGATGTATGAGTTCAATTCATCCACAGTTCCATAAGCTTCAATACGGGGGTGATATTTGGGTAATCTTGTTCCACCGATTAAAGATGTTTCACCTTTATCGCCTGTTTTTGTGTAAATTTTTCGGTTTGAACTCATAATTTAATAATTTACTTCAAAACTTCTTTCCCTACATAATGCGCCATGGTTTTAACATCTTCATTTATTTTGTCCGATTCCACCATCCCATCAATCAGGCGGATAATTCTATGAGCATGGCGTGCAATTGATTCTTCGTGCGTTACAACTATAATTGTATTCCCTGCTTTATGAATCTGCTCCATCAAACCCATAATTTCTATTGATGTTTTTGAGTCAAGATTACCGGTTGGCTCATCTGCAAGTATGATAGAAGGATGATTTACCAAAGCTCTTGCAACCGCAACCCTTTGCCTCTCTCCACCGGATAATTCGTTTGGTTTATGCTTAATTCTGTCGGATAAGCTAACATCTTCCAAAACTTCTTCGGCTCTTTTTGTTCTTTTTGTTCTGTTAAATCCTGCATATATCAATGGCAACATTACATTTTCCAGGGCCGTTGAACGGGGCAACAAATTAAAAGTTTGAAATATAAAACCTATTTCTTTATTCCTGATCTCTGCCAGTTCATTATCATCCATCCTGCTTACATCATTACCATTTAGAAAATATTGTCCTGAAGTTGGCGTATCAAGGCATCCAAGCAAATTCATCAAGGTTGATTTGCCTGAACCGGAAGGTCCCATCAAAGCAACAAATTCATTTTTATTTATAGTTAATGTAATTGATCTTAATGCACGAACAAGTTCTGTTCCTACTGTAAAATGCCTTGAAATTTCATTCAATCTGATTACTTCTTCTTTCATAATATATATTTATTTACTTGCAAATTTAATAAGTTTCGTTAAAACTTAATAATAAAATCCTGTTTGCTTAATTCCTTTTTAAAAAACACAAAGCCCATAAAAAAAATATCAATGGTTACGCTTACTTTTGGATTTTTCTTAATGTATCCCCATGCTTCCTCCATTCCTTTTGACCAGTGTATATCATCAAAAACAAAAACGGAATTGTTATTTGAAAGAGGCAAACATTGCTCAAAATATTTTATGATTGGTTCTTTTCTGTGGTTTCCGTCAATAAAAACATAATCCAATGTGTCAAATTTTTTCAGCACTTTGGGTAATGTTGTATTAAAATTACCAATCACAAGCTTAATATTTTTAAGTTTCAGTGTATTAAAATTCTTTTGTGCTTTATCTGCCGTATTTGCACAACCTTCAATAGTAATAATTTTACTTTCGGGTGAAGCTAAGGACTGATAAATTGTACTTAACCCGAAAGATGTTCCCAGTTCTAAAATTGACTTTGGTTTAAAATATTTAACTATCCTGAATAATAGTTGTGAATGTTTAGGTGATTGCCCTGTTTGTTTAACTATATGTTTTATTTTTTTTATACTTGTTAAATACGGATGTGATTTTGCTCCTGCTCCAAAATCACATATTTCAAGCGGATTAACGTTGCTTAATAATTCCTTTCTAATTGTTTCAACCTTATCGTATGCCTCATATTCCCGGCTATCTTCAAAAACTTTTGTAATCAAATCATAAACAAATGGCGAATGAATTTTAAACTTGGTTTTCGCAGCGTGTAAATATTTTATATATCGTATTAAAATTTTAATTCTCTTCACTCTTGTAGTTTTACCGGTTCAAATGTAATAAAATAGTAATTAATAGCATCCTTATTGTTATTTGGTGCTTCGTTCAATAAATCAGGCTATAATGAACAAACTAACTAGTCCTTGCACGAAAACCCAGTGTTTGATAAGAAAACGTCAAGAACATCCCGATAGCAATCGGGATGCGAAATCTTAAAACTCAGGAGTTTACTAATGTAAATGACTGGGTTTTAAGATGAGTATAACGCAGTTATTGGCGTTTTCTTGTAAACACTAATTAAATGCAACTTTATTAATATAAAAAACAGTTCGTTTATTCAGCTTGGGTAAAGAATTATTTTTTATTTCCTGATTGCCGTAACAAATAAAATAATTATTATACCAGTGTATAATATTACTATTTTCGTCATCAATTATTTTATCTTTAGGATACATTGAGTCAATTTCAGAATACTCCCTGTCCCCAACTACTTCACCGTTTTCAAAAATTTTTGAGGCGATTTTACCTTCACTATTATATGCCAGTATTATGTCATTTTTATCAAAATAATAAATAATATGCTTTTTTAAGTAAAAAGTTAAAATATTCCATATCTCAAAACCATTATCCCACAATAATTTACCTTCTTCATCAAAACCTGCAATTATTGCATTAAAAAATTTATATCCGTCAAAAACAGTATAGCTTTGAGGTATCGGGCGGCCATAATAATCATAAACCATATTGGTTACTGTGTGATATTCAGGATAGTACGCTTCTGATAGTAAAATATATTTCCCATCATGTTGAATAATATCATGTAATAACAAACGGTAATTCAATGAATAATTTTTACTTGCTATTTTTTTCTTTTCTGCTTTCTTCTTAATCTTGTATATCTCCCTCCCGCCTAATGCGCTATAAAAGTTTTTAAAATTAAGGAAGTTGAAATAATTGATAAACTTTTGTTTTTCATTGACAATTTTTGTAAAATAATAACCCGTAGAAACTGTTTCAATATTTTCTTTAAGTTCAGTTGTTTTACCTGTTGATTTATTATATGTCCCAATTATTATCTTTTCATTCTTATTAACAGATAGTAATTTAGCTGAATTTAGCTCATTTTCTTTATTTTCAGTTTTTACTTCAACTGTACTTATTTTATTTCCATTAAAATCGTATTTAATTATATAGAGTGAATTATACCTTTTTGAGATGTAATTATTGATAACCGCCAGAACAGAATTATCAAGTTTATCAATAAAAATATCTTCCAGTAAATTCTCGCCGTTCAGATCAATAGGCAGTAAAGTATTTTTGCCTGTAATAGTATTCACTGCATTTATTTGAACCTGATTTTTTCTTAAGTTCAAACCGATAAAAGCTGTTTGTTTATAAACTTTAAAATCAACTAACTCTGATTTATCTGGAATTACACCGCTCACAGCATAAAATTTTTCAGTATCAATTGATAATTTAATAATTTGAAAATTAAACATCTCCGATTTTATTTTGCCCGTATTCAGAAAATACATGTAAACAAAATTATCATCTATTACAAATTTCTTAAATTTTAAATTATTGACAATCGGAACAACCTTTGTCCACTTTTCTTTTAAATTCGGATTATAAAAAGTAAAATACCAGTTTTTACTGTCTTCATAAGCCTGCTCAGTACTTTCGTAAAAAAGCAGTAAGCCAGACTTGCCACAAGGTACAAGCTTAAAAATTTCATATTCTAACCGGGTATTTATTTCAACACGCAATAGTTTGCCTGATTGAGAATAAGTGAAATTCTGTATAGCAAAAAAAACAAGAATTAATATTATGAATTTTGTCCTATTCATTTAATATAAAATCAAAATATCAGTATAAATTCAAGAAAATTTTCAAGTACAAATTTACAAATTTATAACTGATTTTATTGGAATATATTTTAAAATAATTATGAAAAAGGGGTTCTTTTTAGTTGTTTTTGGAATTAATATATAAATATCAGGTGACAAATTTTAGTTTTTTGTATTAAGGATAAAATTATCTTTTTTATTAATTAAATTTTTTGAGTTATGAAAAAAATGAAAATTATAGCATTAGCAACAATGCTAATTATTTTTACCGGAGCCATAGTAATGATAAACAGTTGCACTAAGAACCATATTGACGAAGGCATCCAAAAATCCCTTATTGATGAGGAATCACAAGCCATGACAGCACACATTTTGGCATTTAAGGAGAAATGCAACTATTACATAGAGAATCCGGGGTTGAAGTGCGGAGAGTTCAAACACATTGAAGATGCGGTTTTTGATATTGAATCTTCTATGAATTTTACTTATTGTTATACAAACATCCAGACTTCTGATAAAATATTGGTTAATGATCATATAAATGTAATTGTTACCAATGAGGACAGTTTGAGTATGAATGATGTTGCAGTATTTTCTGATTCTATAAAGATAATACTAAGAAATCATGTGCTTTCAACCGAATTTGATGATAAAAAGCTTTTAGTTGTTGACTTGAATTTGGAAGAAATTGAAAATAATAATGCAAGAATAAATATTACATCACTGATTGGCAACGCAAACGGAATAATTTTCTTTGGTCCACCGGCTGATTGGATGTATGGAGATAATCTTGGTAAATGTGATGATCCTACTATACTTTCTGATGCAGCAGAACAGTTGCAATACCGTGTACAGGAAGAACAAACTGACAATCCTCCTCCTAATTGTTATTATTATTTCATAAATAACTCTGAAAAGAATATTGATGTTACTCATAATTTCTTATTTTATTCATTAATTGGACAGAATAATCCTGAAGATAATTATAAAGATTATAGTGTTTATTATGCAACATCTGAAGTTGAGCCTTATGATGATGATGATGTCAAGTGCCTTGAAGCTGAAGAAATGGATTTTTATTATGTTTATTACAACCAGTTTGTTGATGATTTTGAAGATGAAACTAATAAAAAATTAAACGAGATAATAACTGATGGATTTGCAGAACCTTATGGGTTGAATAATGAACAAGTGCGGCATAATTTAAAGATCATTGTGGGTAAAAGATTGCTTGTATGTAATATCACGCCACCTTGGCCTCAAAACATTGTAGATTAATAATTTTCAACTATCCTTAATAAAAAGATTATGTTAAGCCGCCAAATAATAGTATGTAAATTAATGCTGCTCTTGATATTTAATGTTGAGGCACAAAACAGTTATCAGATCATTATTAATAAAGGAACAGATGAGGTGGGAGGTTATTCAACAGTAGATGATTCTGGAAATATTTATTTTACATCAATATACTGGAACTGGAATGATTCGTTGTATTATCCCTTATTATATAAAGTAAGTGCAGAAGGTGATACTTGCAGTTCCTCTGTGCTTTCTCAGAAAGATACCATATATTCTTATAATAACATCATAAGAGCTTATGATGGAAATTTAATTATAGTGGGAAGGGGGATAGTAAAGAATGAAGGTGATATTTTTCGTATAGTAATGAAAGTAAATCAGAATTTAGAGCTTATTTGGCTAAGAAAATATCATACTGATTTCCAGGGATTAGGAACAGAATTACTTGGTCATGCAATGGAGCTTAAAGATAGTTCTTTAATATTTGTTGGTTCATTTGAAGGGAGCGGGCAACGGCATATGTATGCTTTTCATCTGACATCACAGGGTGATAGTATCCTTTATAAGCTGTTCCCACCGGAAGAAAGCGGATTGATATATTCCATAACATACAATCCTGATTCTACATTAATTTGGTTACATACTGTTGGAGTTACACCGGAAATAACAAGTTCAGAACGCGTTGTAATTGATCACGAATTCAACATTTTGCAAATCATAGATTATCCCTTTTATTTTATTACTCCTTTCCATGCCAAATTACTCTCAAAAACCAAATTAGGAGTTAGCAGCGTTTTTTCTGATTTTACAACGGATGGTTTCTATATTATGGCTGCAATCTTTGATACCACTCTAATTTTAACAGATAGTATTTTACTAACCCATCCAGATACGAATGCTTATCCGGCATGGTTAAACAGTATTGATTTTTATTATTCTAATTCTATCTTCATAGGAGGTACAATTAATTTTCAGGCATTTGGGGGGTTTGAGCCAAGCTGGTTTTACATTACTAAGCTTGATACAAATCTTAATATTTATTATGAGAAGTATTTTGGTGGAGATCTTTTTTACAGCATGTTTAGTATTGTTGCTATGCAGGATGGCGGAGTAGCATTAATAGGCACTATCAGGGATTTTAACGCAACCGTTTTTGACAGGGATATTATCATAATAAAATTAGATACAAACGGGTATGTAAAAATACTTGAAGAAAGTCAAATAAAGATTCAAAGTGCAATAGTCTATCCAAATCCTGGAAATGACAGATTATTTGTCAGAACAGCATTAAAATCTGTAAACTTTGAATTATTTGATTTATATGGAAGGAGACTTAAGGTTTTAAAAATTAATAACCTTATCACTGAACTTAATATCGCTAATTTGAAATCAGGTATTTACACATGGCAATTAACAAACTCAAAGGAAATATTAGAATATGGAAAATGGATTAAAAATTAAAAAATCGCAAATTATGAAAAAATATATAAATTATTTGATAGTAATTTTAACTATAACAATTATATGTTATAGCGTAAACACTTGTGGACAATGTGTTAATTGTGAAAATACTCAAACATCTGGAAGCAATTCAAGTGCAATAGGATTTGGAACCAAAGCTTTAGAGTCAAATTCTTTTGCTTCGGGAGATAATTCTGAAGCAAGTGGTATTACTTCAACTGCTCTTGGATATTTTT
>JAUWSB010000182.1 GCA_030610255.1 Bacteroidota bacterium | reverse complement strand
GAAATAATAATGTTAAATTAAAATATTAAAGTTATGAAATTAGAAGGGTTACAGGTTTATCAATTATCAATGGAAATGGGTGAAAGGGTTTGGAATATTGTTATTAAATGGGATTATTTTGCAAAAGCATATAACATGAAATTATTATCTGATGATGATTATAAATATTTTGAATCACAAATCAAAAATATTTCGGTAAAACTTAACAACTATATTAAATCTGTTGGATAATGAAAATATTTCCACCGTATTACAGCGCAGCGTATTTCCATTGTATTTCGCGCAGCGTATTTCAACTGTATTACAGCGAAGCGTATTTCAAAAAAAAATTAGTATTTAACTTAAAAATTAAAGAACATGAGTTATTTTGGAGCAATTTTATGGTTTATCAGTTGGCCGGTACTGATTTATGTTGCTTACCGGTTAATAAACCTTGCATTAAAAAAAATTGAAAAGACATATAGTAATTAACTTAAAACTAAAATTCTATCAAAATTTGAACTCTCCTTTTAATAATTGAATTATTTTAGAATTTAATTAATTTTGTGAAATTATTAGTGAGAATAAAAATATTTGTTTTATTAAACTATAAAAATGAAAGCTAAGAAGATAAAAGAAGGAATTTACTGGGTAGGAGCTATTGACTGGGATTTGCGAAACTTTCACGGTTATCTTACCCAAAGAGGTTCAACATATAATGCGTACCTGATTATTGATGAAAAGATCACTCTTGTTGATACTGTGAAAGCACGTTTTTCAAAAGAAATGTTTAAAAGAATTTCCGATGTTATTGACCCTTCAAAAATTGATTATGTTGTATCAAATCATGTTGAAATGGACCATTCGGGTGCTTTGCCCGAACTTATGGAAATCGCACCAAATGCAACCATAATAACTTGTCCTGCCGGTGAAAAAGGATTAAAAGCCCATTACAAAAAAGACTGGAATTTCAAGATAGTTAATTCCGGTGATTCCGTTAGTCTGGGAAAAAGAAACTTGAAATTTGTTCTCACTCCAATGGTTCATTGGCCCGATAATATGCTGACTTATTTACCTGAAGAAAATATCCTGTTTTCAAACGATGCTTTTGGACAACACCTTGCATCATCAGCCAGGTTTGACGATGAATATCCTTTTGATATTATTATGCATGAAGCAAGGAAATATTATGCTAATATCGTATTGCCTTATTCAAAGCAGGTGCAAAAAGCATTGATTGAAGCATCAGGACTTAATATTGAAATAATTGCCCCGAGCCATGGAATTATCTGGCGAAAGCATTTAGTCGAAATAATCGAAGAATATAAAAATTGGTCTTCAAATCAAACTGAGAAAAAAGCGATTATTATTTATGACACCATGTGGAAGTCAACTGAGAAAATGGCTTATGCCATACAGGAAGTTTTTGAAGAAAAGGGATTGAAAGTACCCATTCTTAATTTGCAGCATAATCATATCTCGGATATTATGACAGAAATATTAACAGCAGAATATATTTGTGTTGGCTCGCCAACTTTAAATAGAAACATCTTGCCTACTGTTGCAGCATTTTTAACTTATCTTAATGGTCTATCTCCCAAAAACAGGAAAGCAATTGCCTTTGGCTCTTATGGATGGGGTGACCAAAGCATTCCGAAAATTACCGAATATTTAAAAACATCAGGTTTTGATATTGTCGGCACGTATAAAGTTAAATATATTCCTGATGAAGAAGATTTGGAAAATATGCGAATTGATTTGAGAGCAAAGATTAGTTAAAAAAGGCTAAGCCTAAAACAAAATATAAATAAGTATTCAATTTATGAGTCCAGTATAAAAAGAGATAAAAATGGTTCACGCAAAGCTCGCAGACGAATCGCAAAACACACAAAGCATTGAGTATAAATATATCTATTTTGCGGTCTTTGCATTAAAACTTTCCGGTCTTTGCGTGAAATAAGTTTTTAGACCAAACTCAGTTATAAATAACAACACAATTATTAAACCTTTTAAAAATATTTTAAACATGGAAGAATTCAAATCAATAAACGACATTCTCGATTTTGCAATAGTTTCTGAACAAGAGGCTATTGATTTTTATACAAAATTATCTAAGCAAGCTACAAATGAAGCAATGAAAGAAGTATTCCTTCAATTTGCCAAAGAGGAAATGGGACACAAAGCCCGTTTGACTAATATCAAAGCAAAGCAATTATTTGAATTTAAGGAAGAAAAAGTTACTGATTTGAAAATTGCCGATTATTTGGTTGAGTCTGAAACAAAGCCGGATATGACTTATCAGAATTTTTTGATTGTGGCAATGAACAAAGAAAAAGCTGCTTTTAGATTATATTCCGATTTGGCTAAAATAGCTCCAAATAATGAATTACGTGATATATTCTTATCATTAGCCCAGGAAGAAGCAAAGCATAAATTGCGTTTTGAAATTGAATATGATGATTATGTTTTGAAGGAAAATTAGAGGTATTCATATCCAAGACTTTCTATAATTGACTTAACTTTTTTCAGGTCAATATTATTACCTGTGATAAAAACCTGTGATTTTGCAAGGTCAACTTCTGCTTTGAAAATTCCTTTCAAATTGTTCAGATTCTTCTCAACAGTTGCTTTACAATGATTACAAGTCATTCCTTTTACAGTTATTGTAATTTCCTTCATACCTCTTGCTTTAAGAGATTCAGACTCATTTATTTTCTCTGTTTTTCTATTAGAAATATATTTTTTAATCATCCCGTTAATTATTAAAAGCAACAAAATAATACTTGAACTAATCTTTAGCCAGTAGGGTAGTATATGAGATGAATGACTGCCTTCACAAATTGAAATACTATTAAAAAATAATTCTCTTGGCAAAAAGTTATCAATCAGTATCCCAAATAACAATGCTCCACCGATTATTGAAATAAGGTATGATATTAAAGCTTTTTTGCCAATAGCTTTTCCAATTACTGTTATAGTAGCTGCGTTTGTTGCAGGACCAGCCATTAGAAATACTAATGCTGCTCCCGGAGAAAGTCCTTTTAGCATAAGTACAGCAGCTATTGGAACCGAACCGGTAGCGCAAACATAAATCGGTATGGAAGCTATAAGAACAATCAACATACTTATGTAATTATTTCCAATATATTGATAGAAAAAATCATCAGGAATAAGCACGGAAATTATTGCTGCAATCACCAAACCGATAACAAGCCATTTTGAGATGTCCTGTAAAAAATCAACAAAAGCATATTTCAGCATTGAAACAAAAGGGTTTTTTATTTCAACAGGTTTTTCTTCAAAACAACAATTTGCTTCAGAAGTTTTCCTCAAATCATTTTTATCTGTACTATTAGTTAATAATCCGCCAAAAACTCCGGTTATTAATGCCACAACAGGACGAATTATCGTAAAAGGCAAACCCAATAATGAATAAGTAACCATTATAGAATCAATGCCGGTTTGTGGTGTAGAGATAAGAAATGAGATTGAAGCACCCTTTGAAGCACCATCCTTGTAAAAGGATACACCGGTTGGAATAACACCGCACGAACACAATGGCAGAGGTATCCCAAACAAAGAAGCATATATTACTGATTTTAAATTTTTCTTCCCAAGATATTTTGTTACTTTTTCTTTACGGATAAAAACGTGTAATATGCCTGCAAATAAAAATCCCAGCAATAAATAAGGCGACATTTCATTTGTTAAAATGATTAATTCATTAAATATGTCTGATATAAATAGCATTGTATTTAATAATCTATATATTTATATTTTACAAAAATATAAAAAATGAGAATAATAAAATTTTATTGACCTTATTGTTTCCAGCCAGTAATTTTTCGTTCATTCTTTTTCTATATTCCCTGAATTTTTTTATTCATAATTTGATATAATTTTGTGCTTCTTTTTCATCATATAACATATAACGTTTAACTTATAACATATAATCCCGAAGTTACGAAATAATATTACCTATCACACACAAATTATCCAATCAAATCTCCATAAGCCGCTTTTCACCTTCTAATTTTCTGATTTCAGTAACATCCTGGCTTACTTCCAGCACTCCTTTGTATTCTCCTTTCGTATTTCTGATAACAAAATATTGTATCAGGATAAATTTCCCCTTCATCTGTATCCAGAATATTTCTTTGTCTTTTTTCCCTGCTTTGAAATCATCAATCAGTTCGTTTACAATCTGAACACTTTCGGGTGGATGGCAGTTTTGCACTTTTCTGCCGATGATTGCTTTGGAACGCGGGAAAAACCTGTCCTTTGGTTTTGAGAAATATCTTACTTCATCTTTCTCATCAACATAAGTTATATCAACAGGCAAATGATTCAAGAGCATTATTGCCTGGTTTAATGTAATTTGTCCTGTTTCAAAATCAAGCAACGTGCTGCCTGACGACTCAATATTAAGCATCTTTTTATTTATAGAATTTGTTGTTGTTAAACTTTTCTCAACTTTTACTTTTCTTTCGGGTGATTTTATGTAAGAAAAACCTATCTCAAAACTTTCATCTAACATTTTTTTCCAGATTTCATTTTTAACTGATTCCAAAGCAACAGGAAAAAGAATATTTTCTTCCCTGAACCTCATTGCATACATGTTGAAAAACAAATCCCCCAATAACCGGTTCAGCTTTTTAAGGTCAATATCTTTTTGTTCAAGATGAGCTAATGTTTCTTT
>JAUWSB010000013.1 GCA_030610255.1 Bacteroidota bacterium | reverse complement strand
CTCCATTAATTTAATCAGTGCGAACACCGAATAATTAACTATGTCATAATAATTTGCATCAACCCCTTCCGATACAAACGTTTCTCCTTCGTTATCTTCAATTTGTTTAATTCTCAATAATTTCATTAAAATAATATCTGTAAGTGAGCTTACTCTCATATTCCGCCATGCTTCGCCATAATCATGGTTTTTATCCTGCATTAGATTTTTGGCTAATTTCACATATTTATCATAAAGTTCCTCAACCTCATCAGAACTTAAATCAAGCTTATTATCACATCCAAGTTCAAGCTGAATCAGTGCCATAACGGAATAATTAATAATACCGATAAATTCCGGTTTTATTCCTTCATTGATTTTTTGGGTTCCTTTGCTATCAATACTCCTGATACGATTTGCCTTAATATAAATCTGATCCGTTAAAGAACTGGTTCTCAGAATTCTCCAGGCAGTTCCATAATCTTTCATCTTAGTCAGGAATATTTCTTTACACAATTTAATTGCTAAATCAAATTGTTCTGAAGTATTGTTATTCATAGATTTATTATTTTAGCCAAAAATTAAACGAAGGATTGAAAAAAAAATTTCACCCGATAAAAATACATCTTTTTCACCAAATCACACATTGAATTGTAACGGTAAAATATTAAACCTTGAAAAGCCCGCTGTGATGGGAATTTTAAACATCACACCTGATTCATTTTATGATGGAGGAAAGTATAAAACCCAAAAAGATATTCTTATTCAATGTGAAAAAATGCTATCGGAAGGTGTAGCAATTATTGACATTGGAGCAGTTTCAACGAGACCCGGTGCCGATAAAGTGTCTAAAGAAAATGAAATTACAAGGTTATTACCGGTATTAAAAATCATAAGAAAATATTTTTCTGAAGCAATAATTTCTATTGATACATACAGGTCGTCAATAGCTGAAATTGTGGTTGATACCGGTGCTGACATTATTAATGACATTTCAGGAGGAAATTTTGATGACAGGATGTTTGAAATCATTGCCAAACTTAAAGTTCCTTATATAATGATGCATATTAAAGGAACTCCCCAAAACATGCAGCAAAATCCAACATATAAAAACGTAGTTAAAGAAATAAAAGATTTTTTCTTCAAGAAAATTGAAGAATTAAAAACAATTGGAGTAAACAAAATAATTATTGATCCTGGTTTTGGATTTGGAAAAACCGTAGAGCATAGTTATCAAATCCTGAACCATCTTGACACGTTTAAAAGCCTTGGCGTACCTGTACTTGCTGGCTTGTCAAGAAAATCAATGATAAATAAGGTTTTAAACACAAAACCAAAAAATGCCCTTAACGGAACAACTATTCTAAATACAATTGCCTTGTTGAAAGGAGCCGATATTATAAGAGTTCACGATGTTAAAGAAGCTGTTGAGGTAATAAAAATTGTATCTGAACTTAATGAATCTGATTAATTATACTAAATTTGCAAATATTATAAACAATAATATCGCTCTTATAAACAGAATAGTTAGAAAACTTAATTTTAAAACAAATTAGTAACATCTTGATTGAATTATTAATTACCGGATTTATTGGCATTCGCCTTCTTGATATTATTGATCTCCTGCTTGTTGCCGCTCTTTTATATGTATTATATAATCTTCTGAAAGGCACTGTTGCCATTAATATATTTTTCGGGATAGTTGCAATATTCCTGATATGGAGAATTGTAAAAGCTTTGGAAATGGATCTTTTAAGTGAAATTTTGGGAGCTTTTATAAGTGTTGGATTCATTGCATTAATTGTAATTTTTCAACCTGAGATAAGGAAGTTTTTATTAGCATTAGGCACACCGGGTTTTATCAGAAAAAAACGAAAAAAATTCTTATTCTGGAATCTTAATTTTCAAAATCCCATTGATATTGATCAGATAATTTTAGCATGCCAAAGAATGGCTGATTCAAAAGAAGGCGCATTAATTGTCATTGCACAAAGAAATGAGCTAAGGCAGTATATTGAAACCGGTGAAATTATTGATGCAAATATTTCTTCACAATTAATTGAAAATATTTTTTACAAAAACAGCCCTTTACACGATGGAGCAATGATTATTGCTGATAACCGTATTAAAGCTGCCGGCTGTATTCTTCCTGTTTCCAGTAGTCCTGAAATCCCAAAAAGGATGGGATTAAGGCACAGGGCAGCTATTGGAATTACAGAGCAATCGGATGCAATTGCAATAATTATTTCGGAGCAAACAGGCAAAATAGCTCTTAGTAAAGAAGGTGAAATTTTCAGGAGTCTCCAACCAGCTAAACTAAAAACCATGCTGGAAGAAGAATTAACCTAACCTAACAGGTTGATTTAGACCTGTTAGGTTGTGAAAACTTCTTTTCAACCTAATAGGTCTTTACCCGACCTGTTAGGTTATTTTCTCATTCACAATCTTTAAAATCTCAGCTTCAAGCTCTTTGGTTTTTTCCTCAATCTCTAATCCTTTTGATAATTTTTCATTAACAAAATCACTGTCATCCACACCCGAAGCATTAATTTTAACATTTAAATATGCACCCATCACGGCTGTTCTGGCACAAAGTGCTCCGACACCTGCATCGGAAACAGAATTAGGATTTCCGATTTCTGCCATAGCTTTAATGATTTCCATTGATTCATAAGCTTTTTGCATAACTTTAAATGGAATTTCAATGGCATATTTTGATGCTTCCTGAATGGCTTCCTGCCGGGCTGTTTTTTCCTCATCGTTGCCTTTTGGCAAACCGAATGCATCCATAATTTTATTAAAGGCATTTGTGTCTTCATCAACAAGATGTAATAATTCATCTTTGATTTTCTGACCTTTTTCGGCCCAGTCTGAAAACTCCTCCCATTTGTTATCCCAGCCACGTTTATGAGACGAAAGATTTGCAACCATAGTTGCTAATGAAACCCCCAACGAACCTACATAAGCAGAAATTGAACCACCTCCCGGTGCAGGTGATTCCGAAGCAGTCTCATCAGCAAAATCAGATAGTGACATGTCAATAAGTTTTTTCTTATCGCCCTCATCAAGCATATATTCAATTATCTTTTCTTTCGGATTGAATGCTTTCAGGTCATCCAGTCCCATTGATTTTACTGCTATCTTAAGTAATTCTTTTTCAGAAACACCAACCGAACGATTTTGTTTTCTTAGAAAATACTTTCCTGCATCCAGCATAGCTTGCAAAGGTATTAATCCAACCAATTCGGAACCTGTAACTCTAATACCTCTTTCTTCGGCTTTTCTGAATGTTTCATCAAAAGCTATATGAACAGGTGTAACACTAATATTTGTTAAATTCATTGAAATCTGTGCGATACCGTATTCCTCAATAAACCAGCCGATCCCTTTAACACATTTTAATGACCCGGGAATCATCACGGTATTGCCATTTTCATCTTTAACAATTTTACCTGTTACAGGGCTGCCTTCTCTTTTAGCCCTGCCACGTTCACGCACATCAAAAGCAACGGAATTTGCCCTGCGGGTTGAAGTTGTATTTAAATTTACATTAAATGCAACAAGAAAATCACGGGCACCAACTGCTGTAACCCCTGCTTTTGCATTAAATTTTGCGGGACCAAAATCCGGTTTCCAATGCGGGTCGGTAAGTTTTTCCGGCATGCCTTCATATTCGCCTGAGCGGCAATTTGCAAGATTCCGCCTTTCTTCGGTAAAAGCAGCATTCTCGTAACAATAAACCGGAATTTCAAGTTCATCACCAATTCTTTTGGCTAATTTCCGTGCGTACTCAACTGTTTCTTCCATTGTGATTCCGGCAACCGGAACTAAAGGACAAACATCAGTTGCGCCCATCCGGGGATGTTCGCCTTTATGCTTGCTCATATCAATTACTTCCGATGCTTTTTTCACTGCTCTGAAAGCTGCTTCAATAACTTCATCAGGAGTTCCTACAAATGTTACAACAGTCCTGTTTGTTGCAGCACCAGGGTCAACATCAAGTAATTTAACACCTTCTACAGTTTCAATTTTATCTGTAATTTGTTTGATAATATTCATATCTCGTCCCTCACTGAAATTCGGGACACATTCAATCAATTGTTTCATGTTTTATCTTATTTTATATTTTAATTATTGAAAATTAATTTTATGTTTAGTTTCCTTCTATATTATCAGTATTTTATCAGCGTTCATATGCGTCATTTAATTGCTTAAAAACTGTTTTATTGATTTTGATGCTGATTTACCCTGTAGAATAAATACAATTAATATTTTTATTAATATGACATAATACTATTCAACAGGGTAAACGCAGATTTTTTATGATTACAAAAAATATTAAAGTAACTAATCCCTAACTCAAGTTATTTAAATACATTAACTAAATTCTTATAAAAAATGCAATAGCATAACTTCAAACATCAAGCTCATATTTTTTCGTATTAATATCCTGATTAATTCACTGAATTTCCCCATTCAAAACCACTGTTTCCACTTTATTACTACCGAATGCATAGGGCATAAATTCATAAGTTGGTATTTCTTTGGTGATAAAAACATTAGCTTTTTTACCAACTGCTATACTTCCTAATTCTTCACTTACTCCCATTGCATAGGCACCGTTTATTGTTGTTGCATTAATTCCTTCCTCAGGCAGCATTTTATAAGCAATGCTTCCCATTGACAAAATAAACTGCATATTTCCTGATGGCGCAGAACCGGGATTAAAATCACTTGCCAAAGCTACTGGTAAACCCGAATCAATCATTTTTCTGACAGGAGCATAAACCATACCGAGAAAAAATGCAGCACCCGGTAAAACTGTCGGCATAGTTTCGGAATCCAGCAAAACTTTAATTTCTTCATCTCCTGTAAATTCAAGATGATCAACAGAAAGTGCATTATATTTTACTCCTGTCTGAATACCTCCTGAATAATCCAATTCATTGGCATGGATTTTCGGACGTAAGCCGTACTTCATCCCCGCCATAAGTATTCTGTCGGTATCTTCAACAGTAAAAAAACCACGGTCGCAAAAAACATCAATATAATCAGCTAATTCCTCTGCAGCAACCATAGGTATCATCTCATTAATGATCAAATCAGCATACTCACTTTGATTTTTCTTATACTCAGCCGGAATGGCATGTGCCCCCAAAAAAGTTGCTTTTATTGTCAAAGGAGAAATTTCCTTCAGTCGCCTTATAACTCTGAGCATTTTTAATTCATCTTCGGAATTTAAGCCATAACCGCTTTTAATTTCAACAGCGCCTGTTCCATAAATTGTAATTTCTTCCAGCCTTTTTAAAGCCGACTCAACCAATTCATCTTCGGAAGTTTCATGTATTCTCTCTGCTGAGTTGAGAATGCCACCACCCCTCTTGGCTATCTCTTCATAAGAAAGTCCTTTGATTTTATCAATATATTCTATTTCCCTGCTTTGCGGATAAACCAGATGAGTATGCGAATCACACCAACAAGGAAAAACCATTTTTCCGTTTGCATCAATCTTCTTTATTGCTGATTGCTGATTGACTATTGTTGATTGACCAATATCAGCCATTGTCCCAAATTCTGTTATCTTTCCATCATCAATATATAGATATGCATCTTTGATGGTTTCAAGATTTGCCATCTCCCTGCCTGCAACTTTCAGCTTTGGGCTTTTCTCAACCTGAATAAGTTCTTTGATATTTTTTATTAATAATTTCATCATGTTTAAATTAAACAGTGTTTTCTTACTTGATAATATTTAATATAAAACCAGGCAGCAAAAATAAAAAAATAAAATATCATTGCCTAAAAGTAAATATCAAACAAATTAATATTTCATAAATAATCATCCTTTATAAAGCAACTATTTTCATTGACTTTTTGTCAATATAAATATATATTAATCGTAACTATTCAGCTTGTAAAAAATGTTACTAATTTTGTTGTAAAATTATAACGAAATAAATTACAAGCACCAAATAATTTTTTATACCTGAATAGTTACTATTAATCTTAATATTTTAAAAATAATCAAACATTTAAATATATTTGTAAAAATTTTAAACATGTAATTTCAATAAGTTAACATAAGTGAAAAACCTTTAAACAAAAAACCATGAAAAATTTATTTACACATTCGTTAAGATCAGGAGTTATTTCAAAACTTTTTATCGTGATACTAATTACATTTTGTCTGAATGGAGTTGCTCAAACATTCCATAAAGATTACCAGGATGGAAAAATCTATGTTAAATTTAAAAATGATTTTACGGTTAATATACCTGTAAATAACGACAGAAGTATTAATTTGGATAATGCGCCTTTTCTTAATGAAATAAGAGCAAATTATGATATTACTGCTCTTTCAAGACCTTATGATCTGAATAATGATTTTAAACTTTTAAGAACCTTTCTTATAGAATTCAGTGTTTTTGATAAAGTTGATGAAATCATAACGGAACTTGAACAAAATACTCATTTTGAATATGTTGAGAAAGTGCCATATCACACAATTGACTTCCATCCAAACGATACATTATATAACTTAGTAAATGGTCCGGCAAACTGGAACTGGCATTTGGATGTTATCAATGCTGAAATGGCATGGAATATATCCCAGGGATCGGCAGACATCAATATTGGTATTGTTGACAATGCCGTATGGTCAGAACATCCCGATCTGGAAGACAAGATTATACTTCAAAGAGATACTTATTACAACACCAACAGTTCCGACCCTCCGGGAACCGGTGATTCATCTGCATGGTCGCATGGTACTCATTGTGCCGGTTTAGCTGCGGGACATACAAATAATAATATTGGAATCGCTTCTATTGGTTATAATGTAAGCATCATTGCTGTTAAAGCTGCCAATAATTCAAATCCAAACGGAATTTACGGATTTCCGGGAATTCAATGGGCTGCAAATAATGGAGCGGATGTTATCAGTATGTCATGGGGTGGTTCAGGTCATTCACAAACAAACCAAAATATTGTTACTTCCATTTATAATATGGGAATTGTACTGCTTGCATCAGCCGGTAATGAAAATACAAACAGCCCGCATTACCCTTCAGCATACAATCATGTTATTTCAGTTACATCAACCGACCATGATGACACAAAATCTTCATTTTCAAACTACGGTTATACGATTGATATTTGTGCTCCCGGTGGTTTTTGCAGCCCGGGGCCAAGCGGTCTTTTAAGCACTACTTATGATCATACTGACCTTGGATACTATGATACATTTTACGGAACTTCAATGTCTTGTCCTTTTGCTGCCGGTTTAAGCTGCCTGATACTTTCAATTAATCCTGACCTTACTCCCGATGAAGTTGAAGATATTTTAGAATCAACCTGCGTTGACATTGACGCAATTAATCCTAATTATGCCGGAGAATTAGGTGCAGGACGTATTGATGCTTATGCTGCTGTTATAAACACACCTTTCTCTCCTGTTGCTGCATTTTCAACAGAAGTTACAACTATTCTTCCAGGAACAAGCATTGACTTTACAGACCTTTCGGAAGGAATACCTGACGACTGGACATGGACATTTGAAGGCGGGGTTCCAACAAACTCTTACGTTCAAAATCCAACAGGTATTGAATATCCTACAGCAGGTACTTATGATGTTACTTTAACCGCATCTAACAATTTTGGCACAAATGAGCTGACAATTTTGAATTATATTACTGTTACCAATACACCTTTACCTTATGTTAATTTTAGTGCAAACGATTCAAGTGCTTGTAATAAAGATGTTCTGAGCTTTTATGACCTGACATTATATGACCCGACAGCATGGGTATGGGAATTTACTCCAAATACAGTAACTTTTGTAAACGGAACAAGTGCAAACACTCAAAACCCGGAAGTGCAATTTGATGCTCCGGGTTATTATACTGTTTCCTTAACCGCAACAAACACTAATGGCAGCAGTAATGAAACCAAAACCGATTTTATTTTTATTGAAGGTATTGAAATTCCGTTCAGCGAAGATTTTGAAACAGGTGAAACAATTTATTTTGTTCTTTCTTCAAACGAAAAAGCAGGCATATCAATTGACGGAAGAGCAGCATCACCCGGTTCTTCTTATGGGTTGCATTTTCAGGGAAATACAGCAATTGGCGGATGGTCGGGCGGACCAACAAACACAACTCCGGAACAGGCATGGGTGGATAATGAAGAATTTCATGCACAGGCAACAAATTGCAGTGTTGATGCAACAGGTATTGCAGGAGTGGGATTAACATTTGATCTAAGACAAACTTATGGCATCGGACAAACAAACAGTTGGTTCAGGGTGCTGGTAAATGATGAACAAGTTGCCGATATTTACGGTGAATCAAATTTCAATCCCGAAACAAATGAAGACCCGTTTGAAACAAAAATCTTTGACTTGTCAGCTTATGGTAATACTTACTTCACGATTACATTCCAGTCTGCATGTTATTTATCAGATTATTTTTTCACTGAAGGTGATAATGTATTTGTTGATAATATTATGATTTCAAATACAACAAATATTTCAGAGAAAAACACCGGCCCGGTAAATTTAAAATTATACCCTAATCCATCTAAAGATATTCTGAATATTATTATTTCAGGTAATGATGATATTTTTAAGCTGTCAATTATAAATATGCAGGGACAGGAAGTTTACACCGAAAAATCAGTAAATTTCAGCAACACAAAAAATAAATCAATTGACATTTCAAATTTACCAACAGGTATTTATGTGTTAAGTTTAACATCTGATAAAAATAAATTTTACGAAAAGTTAGTAATAAAATAAAAGGATTGATAATTAGCGTTACAAACGCTAAAATATTCCGCACTCGTTACAAACGAGCGCGAGCTGACAGGGATAATGGAATGTTGGAATATTGGAATAATGTGTCGCAGGCTTGTCTATCGAAAGGCAGACATGTAATTTCACTTCGCAAATCGTATATCTTTAATTCTACCTGACAGCTGGCGCTCGTTTGTAACGAGTGCCTTGTAATAAGTCGTTTATAACGATAAATAACAATTATTTAAATAAAATTAGTAATTTTGGTTGTATGTCAGATAAATATAAAATTTTTGATCAAGAAGAAGCCTATTTCATAACTATGATAATTGTAGGCTGGATTGACTAAGTCGAAAAACTTAAAATAAACTTAGCCGAAATGTATACTTCTACTACGCCCAGCATGACAGTCTTATATGGTCATCTTGAGCGGAGACGAAAGATGAGCGAAGCCAAAGCTAACAACCCTCAACAATCTGCCCCGACACAAGTAGGTTCAACAATTCAACAATTTAACAATTTAACCATTCATTCTCGTAACCCGCAACACGCAACAATTTACCAATATATTCAATCATTTTTTTCAACTTAGCAGTTTTTTAATAAAACTTTAATATCTTTGCCAAAAATTTTTTTAATCAATTTATATAAATTATGAAAACAAGAAAATTACTCTTTCTCAGCATCCTCTTCCTTAGCACAATTAGTTTTGTTTTTGCAAAAAATGTTAACCTGAATGATGCAAAAAAAGTTGCTGTAAACTTTTACTATGAAAAAGTGAATCAGTTTATTCAACCTGTTAATTACAGTGAAGTTAGAATAAAAGATTCATTTGTAAAAAAGGTCAATAACGAAGTTGTTTTTTATGCTTTTAATATGGAAAACGGTGGTTTTGTTATTATATCGGCAGAAGACGCATTTGTCCCTGTAATCGGATATTCTTATAAAGGTTTTTATCCAAAAGCTGCAGATGGTTTAACCAATTATGGAAGTTATATGGAAAGTTATATTGACCAGATAACATTTATAAGATATAATAATATTACAGCAGACCAGGAA
Source organism: Bacteroidota bacterium (assembly GCA_030610255.1). Lineage (GTDB taxonomy): Bacteria > Bacteroidota > Bacteroidia > Bacteroidales > JADFUO01 > JADFUO01. Next base: position 15,019 of record JAUWSB010000013.1, on the reverse strand, counting down.
GTATCAGAGGCATGGGAATATTTATTAACAGACGACATTTCACAATTGCTCACAGTAACTGATGATAAAGATGTTGACCCACTTGTTGCTTCAATGTGGAACCAGGATGACCCTTATAACATCATGTGCCCAGCCGATCCGTCTGGACCCGGCGGACATGTTTATGCAGGTTGTGTAGCTACTTGTATGTCTCAGGTAATGCATTACTGGCGTTATCCTTTCCAGGGAGAAGGACAGCACAGCTATTACTGTTCAGGTTATGGAACCCAAACTGCAAACTTTGGGCAAACCGAATATAACTGGGATGGCATGATGAACGAAATTAATAATTCATTCCCATATCCAATTGCTGAATTACAATACCACTGTGGAGTATCAGTTGACATGAACTATTCTCCAAACGGTTCGGGAGCAGCTAGTGAAGATGTTGACAATGCTATAAGAAATTATTTCAGGTATGACAATGCGAATTTTATTGAAAAAAGTTGGTACTCCACTTCTCAATGGATAACTATTTTGCAAGATGAACTGGATTTAGGCAGACCTTTATATTATTCCGGCAGGAATACAAGTAATTCAGGACATGCCTTTGTTTGCGATGGATACCAGGGAACTAATTTCCATTTTAATTTCGGCTGGGGCGGTTACGGAAATGGATTTTATACAATTTACAATGTAAACGGATTTTACTTGCATCAAAAAGCTGTCAGATATTTTTATCCCACTGACGCCGATTACCCGTATTATGCCAGCGGTTCAACCGTAATTACAAATACATCAGGTTCTTTTACTGACGGAAGCGGACCTGTTGAAGATTACCTGAACAACACGGATGCAAGCTGGCTTATTGACCCTCAAACATCCCAGGATTCAATTACAGACATAACATTACACTTTATACAGTTTGATTTGGAAAGTAATGACTTTGTTACTGTTTACGATGGTGAAACTATAGGTGATTCTGTTCTTGGAACATTTACAGGCTCAAGTTTACCATCAAATATTACTTCAACAGGAAACAAAATATTAATAACTTTTGTATCTGACGGAACAGGAACTGCTCCGGGATTTATGATTGAATACACATCATCATACCCATCTTATTGCAGCGGTTTAACTATGCTTACAGAAGTAACTGAAGATTTTTCCGATGGCAGCGGTACTTTTAATTATAGAAACGGTTCGGTTTGTATGTGGAAAATTGAACCTGACTATGCAGGCACAATCACACTTTATTTCACATCTTTCAACACTGAAGAAGATTATGACAAAGTTATGGTATATGATGGAACTTCTATAATAACTACTTTATCCGGCGATGAAATACCTGATCCTATCACTGCAACCAGTGGTTCAATGTTTATTACTTTCAATACAAACTCAACAATAACAGCTCCCGGATGGGAAGCATACTACGAAATTGATAACGTTGGTATTATTGAAAATGATATTTTTGAAAATTTTGCAATTTTCCCGAATCCTGCATCTAATGAATTATTCTTAAAATTTACTTTAAACTCAAGCCAATCATGTGAAATAAAAATTATTGCAATTAACGGCATAATTGTTTTCTCCGAAAATTTAAATGATTTTACCGGTCATTATCAAAATGTTTTTAATACTGAAAATTTTTCAGATGGAGTTTATATTTTAAATATCAGATGTGAAAAAGGAGTAATAAATAAAAAAATTATTATTAATCATTGAAAAAAACTACAACCCGCTTAGCGCTTTCAAAGCGCTTAGCGGTTATAATACACTTAGTTCTCATAAAAATCCATACCTCCCCCACTCTCAATACATTCAATAATTCTCTTTTTCAATTTCCAGCATGTCATTTGGCGGATATTAATTCTATGGGATATCTCATAAGTGGAAATATCAGGATTTTTACAAACATAAAAAGCAATTTGAAATGCTTCGGTTAACGGTATTTTACACTTATGGAAAACAGTATGAGAAGTAGCAGATTCGTCATGCTTGCATTTTGTACAACGTCTTGAGAAAGGCTTTTTACCCTTGCAATAATTTTTATGTCCGCATTTTCGGCAAACAAAACCATCCTTCCATTTTAAATCTGCCAAATATTGCAGACATTTATTCTCATCAGAAAATTTTAAATCAAATTGTTTAATACTTAAATTACCAAATAATCCACTCATTATTATTTATTTATGAAAATAACCATACTGACAAAACTTTTTTTGGAATAGTTTTTGATACAAAGGTAAAAAAAATAGTGATAATTAAGCGATTTATTATAAAATTATTTATATATTTGCATGCGAAACTTATTTTATTAAATTATAATTTAAAACTTATGAAAAACGTAAAAATTATTGGACTGACTTTAGTAGCATTTATCATTATAAGCTGCAATAATACAAGCGGAAATAAACCAGAAAATATTAAAAATACGGATAATGGAAAAGTTTCCGAAAGCAAAAAAATAAAACCCGAACATTTAACTTACGAAACCTTTAAGGAAAAAGTTTGGAATTTTGAGAAAAATCCACAGGAATGGATATACGAAGGCGAACTGCCATGTGTAATTGATTTTTATGCCGACTGGTGCAAACCTTGCAAAATAATAGCTCCTATAATGGAAGAACTGGCAGAAAAATATGATGGAAAAGTTAAAATATATAAAATTGACACTCAAAAAGAAAAAGAACTGGCAAGAATATTTCAAATCAGAAGTATTCCTGCAGTACTATTTTCTCCTTTAGAAGGAAAGCCGACAATGCAAGCAGGTGCATTACCAAAAGATATGTATATTAAAATTATTGAAGAAAATATTTTAAACCCCGTAGAAATTAAATAATATTTATTAACACCCCTAAAAATTTATATTAATGGAACATTTGACCAAACAGACTTTTCTGGAAAAAGTCTTTAATTATGAAAAAAATAAAGAATGGAAATTTGAAGGAAAATTACCATGCTTAATTGACTTTTATGCCGACTGGTGTGGACCTTGCAAAATGGTTGCACCCATACTTGAAGAATTAGATGAAGAATACAAAGGAAAGATCAATATATACAAAATAAATACAGAGCAGGAACAGGAATTGGCTTCTGCTTTCGGAATCAGAAGTATTCCCTCAATATTGTTCTGCCCTGCTAACGGACAGCCACAAATGGCTATGGGCGCTTTACCAAAAGAATCTTTTAAAAAAACAATTAATGACATTCTTCTAGAGAACAAAGTTGTTGAAGCAATTAAATAAAACTTAAAATCTATCCCATATATTTATAAGGTGCAGTAAATAAATACTGCACCTTTTTTATTTAAATTTGCAAAACATTTAATTTGAATTCTTGTCATGAAGAATAAATATTCATCTGTCCTGTTTTCAACTGCATGCCTCCCCCCTGTTGAATATTTTATTTATCTGGTAAATTCAGATAAAATCCAGATTGAAAATTTTGAATCATATTATAAACAAACATACAGAAACCGTTATTCAATTTACGGGGCAAATGGAAAACTAACATTATCTATTCCTGTTACAAAAATCAGCGGGCATAATACCTGCATAAAAGACATTAAGATCTCATACTTACAAAACTGGCAAAATATTCACTGGAAGTCAATTGAATCGGCATACAATTCTTCACCTTACTTTTTATTTTACCGCGATGAACTTTTCCCTTTTTTTGATAAAAAATTTAACTTCCTTATTGAATATAATCACCGGATTTTAGAGCTTCTGATGGAACTTATCGGAATTAAAAAGGAAGTAAATTACACCACTGATTTTCAAAAAAGGCCATTAAACATAATTGATCTAAGAAATAAAATCAGCCCAAAAAACAAAATAAGTTTATTTGACTTTAAACCATACTATCAGGTATTTGAAAATAAATCCGGTTTTATTCCAAACCTGAGTATTATTGATTTGCTATTCAACGAAGGACCAAATACTAAAAATTTATTGGGGTTAGACGCTTAGGTGATAACCTTTACTGCCATCATGGCAGTATTATTTAATAAATCAAGCAGCAGCAACAGTGGCAGTAGCAGTTAAATATACTACTACTATTGAGCCATATAACCATTTAGCCATTTAGCCATTCAACTCTTTAAAATCATCACTCCGGATATTCAATCCTTACATGATACATATTCATCAATTTCTTTTTCAGGATATTTTTTATTTTGGTGATTTCTCTTAAAGTTATGTTTGAATTAACAAACTGTTCATTTTCCACTTGTTTATTAATAATATTATCAACAAGTTCGCTAAGGTTTTGTTCATTGGGTTGCTTAATACTCCTTGAAGCCGCCTCAACCGAATCAGCCATCATTAAAACAGCAGATTCTTTAGAGAATGGAATAGGTCCGGGATATGTATATATAGCTTCATCAATTTGTTCATCAGGTTTTTCTTTTAAAAGCATATTATAAAAATACATGACTTTTCTTGTCCCGTGATGAGTTTTAATAAAAACAATTATCTGCTCCGGTAAATTATGCTTTTTTGCTTTTTTTACCCCTTTTCTTACATGACTTATAATAATCTTTGCGCTTTCATCAAAAGGAAGATCGTCATGTGGATTAACTCCTGTGGATTGATTCTCAACAAAATACTCCGGCATATCCATCTTGCCTATATCGTGATATAATGCCCCTGTTCGTGCGAGTAAAGTATTTCCGCCTATTTCGTATAATGCTTCTTCTGCAAGATTTGCAACCTGTAATGAATGCTGAAAAGTACCGGGAGCTTTCATAGAAAGTTCTCTTAAAAGCTTAGTATTTGAATTTGAAAGCTCCATAAGAGTAACATCAGTAATCATTCCAAATATTTTTTCGAAAATAAATATGAGAGGATAAGAAAATAAAGTTAAAACAGCACTACCTGCAAATAAAGCAAGATACTTAAGTTCAACTCCCATCAGGCTCCCTTCCTGTATCAGTGTAAGTCCAATATAAACAGTAATATAGGTAAGAAAAATCATAAAAGAAGTAACAAAAAACTGCGAGCGTTTCTGAAGATGAACCACGCTTATAATTACAATAATTCCGGCAATTAGTTGTAAAAAAACAAATTCAAAACTATTAGGCACCAAAAAACCAATTATAATAATTGTTATTATATGCACATATAAAGCAAGACGTGTATCAAAAAATGCCCTGATAACAATCGGAACCAGGCAAATAGGAACAAGATAAAGATAACCTACATTGAACTTTATTACCAAACTTGTAATAAATACCATTAAAATAATTACCAGGAGGATCAATATTAGTTTTTCATTATCCGCATAAATATCTTTCCTGAAATACAATAAAAAGAATAGTAAAACAATAACTGAGATAGAAATAAGAATAATCTGCCCGATTAAAATTGAATAATAGGTTGAAGGCGGGCCTAACTGTTTCTCATATTCCATTTTTATTGATTCAAGCACTTGATATTTATTACCCGTCACTAACTCGCCTTTTGAGATTATTCTTTCACCCGTTTGAACCATTCCATGTGTTAAAGAAATATTATTTAGTAAAATTTGCTTTTCCTTTTCAGTAGTCTCTGCATCATAAAAAATATTCGGAATTAAATATTTTCCGAGTATAGAAAGCAGAAGAGTGCGGTCAACGTTTTTATAATCTCTCAATTGCTCTAGAATAAACTCATTAGCAGTATGGATGCTGAATACCTGGCTGAGATTCTTCTCTTCAGCAATATTATCCTTTAAAATTATAATTGTAAAATGGTCCGGTTTGTTTTCAATCTCATGTGTTAATTCAATTATCCCTGTAATGATTAATTTATTAAAAATTTCAAGGCATGCATCTTTACTGTTATTTTTTAAATTTTTCCGTTTATCTTTTTCTGAATATTTTCGTTTCCATTCTCTCTCAAATTCATCGGATAACTCTTCAGTTTTTTCTTCAATAAGTCTATCGTCAATTTTAAAAAATGGCTTCAACTCTTCTAAGACTAGCAGACGTTCCAGCTCAATTTCCTTCCCGGGTTTTATAATGGCAAAATCAAAAGGAGCTATCAAATCTTTATGTTTCCATGGTTTTCCTTTTTGAAATTCGTATTTGAATTTTCCCTCTCTTGGAAAAATTAAAACAAGTAAAACAATAGTCAATAAAAACAGGAAACCTTTGAATATATCCGAATGATGCTTCTTAAAAAATAATATGATTTTTTTCATTAAACACAATATTTTGTCTTGCGAAAATATAAATATTTTGTTACTATTCAGAAAAATAAATTGATAAACAAATATTTTTTAAATAAAACAACTAAAATATATATTATAAGGAGTATTGGAGTAATGGAGTAATGGAGTATTGGAATATTGGAGTAATGGAGTATTGGTGTAATGGAGTAATGGAGTATTGTATGAGTCTGGTCTTAAAAAAGGTCAATTTATTAATTGGCTGTCTGACGGCTTTACTAACAAACTGATCATTAATTATAGTATCTTTTACAAACTTATAAAAATAGCCGTCGACCGATTATTAGACTCAACTCTTGTATAGTATTTATGTTTCCATCATTCCATCATTGAGTCCACTCCGAAAAGTAAAAATATTTATTTGCTAAATTAAAAAATATTTGTAACTTTAGGCAAGAAATAAACACTCTAAAAAATGTATCGTAAAAGTCGAGAATATACCGAGCCAGATATTTTTACAGGATCATCACAATTATTAAGTTCCCAAAAGCTTAAAATAATGGATTCTAATAACCATTGGCATAATATATTTTTCAAAGAAATCACAAGTTCAATAAATGAAAATGTATTTAAAGTTTTATATCCAAGTAATACAGGTAGACCAAATTCGCCTTTAAGAATACTTGTTGCTATGCAGGTTCTTAAGGAAGGGTTTAACTGGTCAGATGAGCAATTATTTAATGAATGTCGATTTGATTTGCTGGTTATGCGTGCTTTAGGTTTGACCAATTTAAACGATGAAATACCTGCTGCCAGCACTTATTATGATTTCAAGGCCAGATTGACAAAATATCAACAACAGACAGGGGAAGATTTATTTACTATGGCTTTTTACGAACTCACTAGAGCACAAGCAAAAACATTTAATGTTAATGGTAGCAAAGTGAGGATGGATTCAAAGTTAATAAGTTCCAATATTGCAGCATGTACAAGGTTACAATTAGTTATAGGGATTTTGCAGAAATTTTACAAAAGTCTATCAGAAAAAGACAAGAAAAAAATAATGAAAAAACACCGTATAACTTTGGAAGGCTTATTAGAAAAGGATGCCCAATCATATGTTTATCCTTTGAGCAATAAGGATAAAATACTAAGGTTAAAGAATTTTGGGAAAGTTTACAGATATTTGCTTCAAAAATTTAATAGCACTGATAGCTCAGAATATGACCATCTTTTCCGTCTTTATGATGAACAATACCAAGAGAGTCAAGAAGAAATAACCCCAAAATCCAGACAGGAAATAAAAGGCAATACACTTCAATCCCCACATGATGACCAAGCCACATATCGCTATAAAGACAGTGGACAAAAAAAGCAAAGCATAAGGGGTTATGTCTCAAATATTACAGAGACATGTGGGCATCAGCTCATAAACCTTATTACAAATATCCAAACTGCAACCGCAACAACATCTGATGATTATTTTTTTCAGTCAGCAATTGAAAACAGCGAACAGGTAACAGGACAAATAAAAAAAGCATGGACAGACGGAGCATACAACTCTGTTGACAATCTTGACTTTGTTCAGTCTCGTAACCAATCACTTGAGTGGTACCTGAATGCAATACAAGGAGAAAAGGGGCTTTATGAGTTTGAATGGGTAGGTAGCGATCTAATGGTAAAAGACCTTAGAACCAGTAAAACACAAAAAGCACTAAAGACCACAAAAGGCAAATACAGAATTAATAATACTCCGGGCAACAAAGATAAATACCGATATTTTGAACCAAGAACTGTGGCAAATTACTTTAGAAGGCTTGAAATAGAGGCACAGCCTGATGATATAAAAAATGTACGACCAAATGTGGAATCGACAATACATCATGTTTTCTATCATCTTAATGGGGCAAAAAGCAAATACCGAGGACTGACCAGAAATCATATGTTTATCATTTCCAGGGGTATCTGGGTTAATTTTAGGAGAATCCATAAATATGTTAATGGAAAACCATTTAGAGTTGCTTTAGAAACAATATTTTTAGAAAATGTAAGTGTTAAAATCCTTAAAAATGCCTTGTTAGAAATTATTTTAATGATTTTTGGCTTATTTGTGTTTTACTTTAAAAACGAAAAAGTACAACTGATAGAAATGCGCAATTGAAAAACAAAAACTATGAGTTGTTTTATAAATACAAAAAGGCGAGTTTCTGGAGTGGACTCATCATTCCATCATTCCATCATTCCATCATTCCATCATTCCATCATTCCATCATTCCATCATTCCAAATTTCTTAGAAAGATAATTATCTAAATAGTAAGAATATTTTTTATTATATTAGCATTATTTTAAAATATTCAACAATAATTAGTAAAATTGTAATGAATTTGGAATTGCAATCAAAAAAATTAAAATTATGGAATTTGGAATAAGTAATTTGAGTATTATACCTGTAAGGTTTGAGCCGGACGATAAAGCTGAAATGACAACACAGATATTATTCGGTGAATTAATAGTTGTTACCGATACATTTAATAATTGGTTAAACATACGATTGGTTTATGATAATTATGAAGGATGGATAAATGAAAATCAAATTTTAAAACTTAGCGAAGATGAATTTAAGAATCTCAATAATTCATTACCTGCATATACACTTGACCTCGTTAATATTTTAAATAATAAAACACGCAATATATTAACACCCATTGTTTTAGGAAGCACTTTACCAAATATTTCAAATTTTATTTTCTTTTTAAACGGAGATGAATATTCTTATGAAGGAAGTGTTTTTGATTATCAAATTAACAAGGAAAAAATCATTGAAAATGCATTAATGTATATCAATGCTCCATATTTATGGGGAGGAAGGTCGCCCTTCGGGATTGATTGTTCAGGATTTACACAAATGGTTTACAAGATCAGTGGAATAAAATTATTGCGGGATGCATCACAGCAGGCTACTCAGGGCGAAACAGTAAATTTTATTTCAGAAGCCAAATCCGGCGACCTGATTTTTTTTGATGATGATGAAGGTGAAATCATTCATACAGGAATATTACTGCCGGAAAATAAAATCATACACGCTTCAGGTCATGTCAGGATTGATACAATTGACCATAATGGAATTTTTAATAACCAAACAAACAAGTATACTCATAAATTACGACTTATCAAAAAATTAATTTAATGCGATAATTATTGATTATATTATTGTAAATTTTTAAATTCATTCTAAATTATAAAAAATGTTTGCCGGCTTCAATAATTAATTAATTTTGCCAACTTAAAATATATTCTTCAGGGCAGGGCGAAATTCCCGACCGGCGGTGAAAGTCCGCTACTCCCGAATTCCAATAGCTATAGGAACGGGACTGAACCGGTAAAATCCCGGTACCGACAGTGAAAGTCTGGATGGAAGAAGAAGCTTAATAAAGTGAATTCGCTTTATGTTTCATACATTTTTTGCCCTGAAGAATTTTCTCAGGGTTTTTTTTATGATAAAAATGAAAGACATAAAATTCATGAAAATAGCTATAGAGCTGTCTAAAAGAGGCTATGGCACTGTTAATCCTAATCCTTTGGTTGGAGCTGTTATCGTTAAAAACGGGGAAATCATCGGAGAAGGTTATCATGAATGTTATGGCGGACATCATGCTGAAACTAATGCAATAAATAATTCAAATAAGAGTGTTAAGGGAGCCACCATTTATGTTACTATGGAACCTTGTAATCACTATGGAAAAACACCACCATGCACTGAAATGCTTATAAAGGAACAATTTTCAAGGATTGTAATAGGAATGGAAGACCCTAATACAATTGTAAATGGAAAAGGAACAGAGAAATTAAGACAAGCAGGAATACTCGTTGAAACCGGAATAATGGAAGATGAAATCAAGAGCATAAATGAAGTTTATATAAAATATATTACTACAAAACAACCTTTCTGTACCATGAAAACTGCTATGACACTTGATGGAAAGATATCAACTTGCACAGGAAATTCAAAATGGATATCCAATGAAAAGTCAAGAAAATGGATGCATGAATTAAGGCATTGTTATTCCGGTATAATGGTTGGAGTGAATACTATCATAAAGGATGATCCCGAGTTGACTGACAGGTCTAATTACGAAATAAAAAAACATCCGGTTAGAATTGTTGTAGATTCTAATGGCAGAACACCTCTTAAAGCAAAAATTCTTAACACTTCTTATGCTAAAACGATTATTGCTATTACTAAAAATGCCGATAGTAAATTTATTAAATCAGTAAACAAAAAAGGAGCTAAAGTGATTATCTGTCCCGAAAAAAATAAAAAAGTTGACCTTTCATATTTGATACATGAACTAGGTAAGCAGAGCATAGACAGTATTTTGCTTGAAGGCGGGAGCACCCTGAACTTTTCTGCTATAAAGGAAGGTATTGTAGATAAAGTATTTTCGTTTATTGCGCCAAAACTGATAGGAGGAGATACATCCAAAACTCCTGTTGGTGGGTCGGGATTTGATTCAATTAAAAATGCTATTTCTTTAATTATTAAAAATATCAAAAGATTTGACCAAGATATTCTGGTTGAAGCTTATATAGTTAAAAAATAATATGTTTACAGGAATTATTGAGGAAACAGGAACAATAAAATCTGTCAAATGGGACGGCAAATCGGCTGTTATTGATATTTATGCTTTAAAAATACTGGACGATATAAAAGTTGGCGACAGTATAAATACCAATGGCGTTTGTCTTACCGTTACTTCATTTGATTCAAAAAAATTTTCGGTAGATGTGATGGCGGAAACCATGCGCAGAACCAATCTGAACAGGTTGAAATCTGGTTCAAAAGTAAACCTGGAAAGAGCACTCAATCTAAACGATAGACTCGGAGGACATCTTGTAAGCGGACATATTGACGGCACAGGCATTATTACTGAATTAAAGAAAGAAGACAATTCGTTGTGGATTACAATAAGGGCCGATGAATCTGTTTTAAAATACATTGTTTTCAAATGTTCGGTTTCTATTGATGGTATTAGCCTGACTATTGCAGAAGTTAACAATAACCAATTCAAAGTTTCAATTATTCCGCACACGGCACAAAAAACAACACTTCTGTCTAAAAAAAATGGTGAAAGGGTAAATATTGAATGTGATTTAATTGGAAAGTATGTTGAGAAATTTATTTCAGGCAATAAAAATAAAAAAATAAGTTCAAGAATTGACTTAAATTTTCTAAAAGATAATGGATTTTTATAGCCTGCTTAATTCATAAGTTTTTCGTTATGAGAAGTCAAAATACAAAGAGTAAAGGTAAGCGCAGGTTTTCGACTCACAGGAATAGCCTTAGCTATTTTGAGAATCGGAAATCGAGCATTGCCTTTAATCAAAGTAGTTTGGCTTCGCAATAGATAAATTTGTGAATTATGCAGGATAGATTAATTAATAACTATGAGCGCATTTAATACAATAAACGAAGCTATTGAAGACATCAAACAAGGCAAAATGGTAGTTGTTGTTGATGACAAACGGCGGGAAAATGAAGGCGACCTGATAATGGCAGCAGAAAAAGTAGCACCCAATGCTATTAATTTTATGTCTAAACATGGTGGAGGATTGATATGTATGCCTATTATTAAAGACAGGCTAAACGAACTAAACATAGGTATGATGGTAACAGAAAATACCGATACACACAAAACGGCATTTACAGTTTCCATTGATGCCATTGAAACTACAACAGGAATCTCTGCTCATGAAAGAACGTTTACGATTAAAAAAGTCTTAAATCAAAAATCAAAACCTGTAGATTTCAACAGACCTGGACACGTGTTTCCATTAGAATATAAAAAAGGTGGTGTTTTAGTGAGGGCGGGGCATACCGAAGCTGCCGTTGACTTAGCGAAACTTTCAGGGTTGTATCCGGCAGGTGTTATTTGCGAAATCATGAACGAAGACGGCTCTATGGCCCGAGTTCCGGAATTAAAAAAATATGTAAAAAAACATAATCTTAAACTAATTACAATTGCAGATCTTATTGATTACAGAAGAAGACATGAGAAACTGATAGAGCGGGTTTCAGAAGTGAATTTACCAACAAAACACGGGACATTTAAAGCCATTGGTTTTAAAGATAAAATTTCAGGTGAAGAGCATGTAGCGCTTACTATGGGCAAAATAGATGGTACTAAAGCTGTACTCACACGTGTTCACTCCGAATGTCTTACCGGAGATGTTTTTGGTTCGTTGAGATGTGACTGTGGCGAACAATTGGATATAGCATTGCGAAGAATTGCCGATGAAGGCAGGGGAATATTATTGTATATGCGCCAGGAAGGTAGAGGAATAGGATTGCTTAACAAATTAAAAGCCTACCATTTACAGGATAAAGGTATGGATACCGTTGAGGCAAATGAAGCGCTTGGCTTCTCTGCAGATCTTAGAGATTATGGTATTGGAGCAGAAATTCTTGCCGACCTCGGTGCAAAAGAATTAAGACTAATGACAAATAATCCTAAGAAAATTTCCGGGATTTATGGATTCGGGCTTAAAGTAGTGGAAAGAATTCCCATTGAAATACATCATAACGAAAATAACCATTTTTACCTTGAAACTAAAAAAATCAAATTAGGACATATTTTATAATTTAAGCAATATAAAACTTATATCTCATGAAAAAAATTGAAGGAAAATTAAATGCGAAAGATTTAAAATTCGGAATAGTCGTTGGAAGATTTAATGAATTTATCAGCAGCAAACTGTTAAGTGGGGCTATAGATGCCTTGAAACGTCATGGTGCCGAGGATAAGAATATTGAAGTTGCCTGGACACCTGGTTCATTTGAGATCCCATTGATAGCTAAAAAAATGGCAAAATCGAAAAAATATAATTCCGTGATTTGCCTCAGTGCAGTTATCAGAGGAGCAACACCCCATTTTAATTATGTTGCCAACGAAGTATCAAAAGGAATTGCCAATGCCATGCTCGAAACCGAAGTTCCAATTATATACGGAATATTAACAACCGACAGTATTGAGCAAGCAATTGAAAGAGCCGGTTCCAAGTCGGGAAATAAAGGATTTGATGCAGCTATGGCAGCCATAGAAATGGCGAATTTGATAAAAGATTTATAAAAAACTATTTTGATTTTTTTTCAACAAACATAAAACATTTACTAATTGTAATTCATGTAATTACATATTGTATTAATATTTTTCAACTAAATGTTAATAATTTTTTATCTATATTACTTAAATTATTATATAAATTTAGTGACTAATTTTTAATCGAAATTTATTAACCAAAAATCAAAATGCTTATGAAAAAAACAAACAATTTTTTAATGATTGTGGCATTACTGCTATTCTCTGCAACAACCTTTGCACAGAGCGTTACAACTGCCGGTATTACCGGAAAGGTTTCTGATGTCAATGATGAAGCCTTGGTTGGAGCAACCGTAATTGTTGTTGAAGAGTCAACAGGAACACAGTATGGTACAATCACGGACGTTAAAGGTTACTACCATATTCCAAATATGAATGTAGGCGGACCTTATAAAATTACATTTTCTTACATAGGCTTTCTACCCTTTGAAAAAGATAATATTTATCTTACATTAGGACAAACACTGAGAATTAACACTACTTTAAGTGAGACTGCATTAGAATTGGAAGGTGTTGAAATTATTGCATTAAAGAATGATATTTTTGATGGTAACAGAACTGGTGCTGAAACAGTTGTGTCAACAGATGAAATTCAAGAAATGCCAACATTGAACAGAAGTTTGTCAGATTATGTAAGATTAACACCTCAGTCATCAATAACCGGAGGAGGTGGCATATCTATTGCCGGAATGAATAATCGGTATAATACCATTTCTATTGATGGTGCTGTTAACAATGATGTATTTGGATTAGCAGCTTCAGGGACAAATGGTGGTCAAACAGGTGCAACAGCAATTTCCATGGATGCAATCGATGAATTTCAGATTGTTCTTGCACCATACGATGTGAGACAAGGTGGATTTGCCGGAGCAAGTATCAATGCTGTTACAAGAAGAGGAACCAACAATTTTGATGGTTCTGCATATTTCTTATATAGAAACCAGAATTTTGCAGGTAAAACTCCAGGTAAGATTGAGCTAGATGAAGAAAGAACAAAACTTGAAGATTTTACAGCTAAGACCTATGGTCTAAGAGTTGGTGGTCCTATCATCAAAAACAAATTATTCTTCTTTTTAAGCGCTGAATTTCAAAGAGACGAAACTCCTCAACCCTACAACCTTTCAGAATATAAGGGAGACTCAGATTTGGCAGGTTTAAATTCATTGACAAATAAAATCAAATCGTATGGATATGATCCAGGTAGTTTCCTTGATAAAACAGTTAAACTTGAGAGTGATAAATTACTTGCAAGGCTTGATTGGAATATCAGTAAACATCATAAATTAATGCTGAGACACAGTTACGTTAAAAGTACAGCCACTGATCCATATAGATCATCAACTACATCAATATACTTCAGTAATTTCGGAGAGTATTTCCCAAGTATAACTAATTCATTTGCAGCTGAATTAAAGAGTAACTGGAATAAATTCTCAAATAGCTTAATTGTAGGTTACACTACTGTTAGAGATAACAGGGATCCAATTGGTGATAAGTTTCCTGCTGTAAGAATATATGATGGACAAGGTACTATTTATTTCGGTTCAGAACCTTATTCAACAGGTAACCAGCTTGATCAGGACATTCTTACCATTAATGAAAACTTCACATTATACAAAGGAGCTCATACCATAACATTTGGTGCTACAGGTGAACTTAGTAAAACATATAATTTATTCATACGTAAAGCATTCGGTGAATACAGGTATGGTTCATTAGACGATTT